>JABMNB010000538.1 GCA_013205335.1 Rhodospirillales bacterium | reverse complement strand
GAAATTGTACCGGGACACCGAACGAACCGCTAGCCGACGCCGCCTAACTCATTGGTTTCTCGGCCGTTTCTATTTTTTGACCTCACGGGGTGGACGCGTCGGCGATCTGACCCTGGCCGCCTTAGCTTCAACGCGGCCGAGGTAATGACGCCTGGGGTGTGCCGCCCAACCTCAATCAGCTGATGCACAGGCGCCTGTCTTCTAAGTAGACTTGATCCGTAACGGTTTATCTGACGGCGGGCATTTATGGGCGATCTTAGCGGCAAGGTAGCGTTGATCACCGGCGCGAGCCGTGGACTGGGCGAAAGCACAGCCCGCGCCATGGCGGCGCAAGGTGCCGCCGTGATGTTGCTGGCCCGCGACGGCGCCGCCGTTGCAGGCGTCGCGCAAGATATCGTCCGCGCCGGCGGGCGCGCGGAGTCGCTTGCCTGCGATGTCGGTGATTACGCCGCGGTAGAACGTGCCGTCGCTGTCACCCGCCAGAGCTTGGGCGGCCTCGACTTTCTGGTAAACAACGCCGGCATCATTGAGCCAATTGCTGAGATTGCGGCGTCTGACCCCACCATCTGGGCCGACAACATTCGGATCAACCTGGTTGGCGCGTACCATGTCGTGCGCGCCGTGCTGGGCGGCATGCTCGCCGGCCGCGGCGGCACAATCGTCAACGTCTCTTCTGGCGCTGCACACCGTCCGCTCGAGGGCTGGAGCGCATATTGCGCGGGCAAGGCCGGACTTGCCATGCTTACCCGCTCCATCGCGCTCGAAACGGCGGGCCGCAATCTGCGCGTTTTCGGATTCTCGCCGGGTACGATCGACACCGAGATGCAGGTCAAGATTCGCGCCTCCGGCATTAACGCGATAAGCAAAATCCCGCGCGCCGAGCTCTCGCCGGTCGACCATGCGGTGCGTGGCCTGGTCTATCTCTGCGCCGGCGCTAGCGACGATCTGATTGGCCAGGACGTCTCGATGCGCGAAGACACCTTCCGTCAACGTATCGGGCTCGCCTGACCATGGCACTCTCTTCCCTGCGGGCCTGCCAACTGATCGTTCGCGCCTCCCTCGTCGACGTTGTTGATCGCATCAAGTTCGACCAATGGTACGAGACCGAGCATCTTCCCGATGCGCTGAAGGCATTCAAGGCACAGCGAGCATGGCGCGGCTGGAGCCAAACCAATCCGCTCGTCCACTTTGCATTCTACGAGTTCGCGAGCCTGGCCGAGGCTGACGCCATGCAATCTTCATCTGAACTCACCGCCCTGATCGCGGAGTTCGACCGTTTGTGGGGCAAGAGAGTGGTCCGCACCCGAGAAGTGATCGAAATCGCCGGCACACTGGAGACCGTATGAGCAACCACCGCATCGAAGTCACGCCTATTGCAGGATCGTTGGGCGCCGAGGTCACGGGCGTCGACCTTCGCAGCATGGACAACCATGACTGGGCCGCAGTTCACCAGGCCTTCCTCGAGTACAAAGTGATCGCGATCCGCGACCAAAATCTTTCGCCTCAGGACATCATGGACGTCGGAGCGCGCATCGGTGAACCAAACCACTATCCTTTCGTCAAAGGCATGGATGGCTTTCCTTTCCTGTTCGATGTCGTCAAGGAACCGGCGGAAACCAGCAACTTCGGTGGCGGGTGGCACTCCGACACGACTTACATGAAGACCCCTCCCCTGGCCACGCTGCTCTACGCCCTCGAGACACCTCCGCGCGGTGGCGATACGCTTTATTGTGACATGGTCGCCGCCTACGAAGTGCTGTCGCCCGCCATGAAGGCGATGCTGGCACCGCTCAAGGGCGTCAACAGTGCAGGCCTCAAGCACCTCGGAGGTCGCAAGGCGCATCACTCAAGCATCGCCGGCATGAACATAACCGGCACCGAGAACGCCGAAGCGTTTGAAGCCGTCCATCCGCTGGTCCGCACCATCGGCGAGACCGGCCAGAAGGCCATCTACTGCAGCCGGGGGCACACCGTGCGCATCGACGGCATGACAGAAGAAGAAAGCCGTCCGCTGATCGACTGGCTACAGGCCCACGCCACGCGGCCGGAATTTACCTGCCGTGTGAACTGGAAGCCCGGCACTCTGACAATTTGGGACAATCGTCGCGCCATGCACAGTGCCATCAACGACTATCAGGGGATGCGCCGACATATGCGCCGCCTGACCTCCGGGCCCACGGTTCCAGTGTATTGAACCGCCCCGGGTTGTCACCCGCCGCAGCCTTGTCAGGTAACCGGGGGTGTGGTTGGATTTGGCGGCGCGAAAGGTCCTGCCACAGCCAATGTTCGCTAATCCAAATCCGGGAAGCCGGTTCGCAAGCAAGGAGGCTCTCATGTCCAACGCCGCCAATTTCCGCTCGCTACTCGCAAGCAGGAAGATGATCGTGGCGCCTGGCGCCATCGACGGCATCACCGGCCGGGCCATCGACCAGGCGGGCTTTTCCGCCGCCTACATGACCGGCGCTGGCACATCGATGACGCTGGGCTATCCCGACTACGGTCTGGTGACGATGACCGAGATGGTGGCCAACGCCACGCGCATCGTGAACTCGATCTCGATCCCGCTGATCAGCGACGCCGACACAGGCTACGGCAACGAGCTCAACGTTTTCCGCACCGTGCAGGAATTCGAGCGGGCCGGCGTCGCGGGTATTCATATCGAGGACCAGGTGTTCCCAAAGAGGTGTGGCCATCTCGACAACAAAGAACTGGTGAGCCGCGAGGATTACGCCGCCAAGATCCGCGCCGCTTCAGCCGCACGTCGGTCGAAGGATTTCTGCATCATCGCTCGTACCGATTCGCGCGCCGTGGTGAATTTCGAGGAGGCGATCGAACGTTCCAACGCCGCCTTGGCCAATGGCGCCGATGTCGTCTTCCTCGAGGCGCCGCAGACGATGGAGGAGATTGCGGCCGTGCCGAAGCGCGTCAACGGGCCCTGCCTGCTCAACGTCGTGCGCGGCGGCAAGACGCCAGTGATCGAGCTCGATGACGCTGAGCGCATGGGCTACGCCGTCGCCATCCTGCCCGGCCTTCTGCTGGGCGGCATCATCCAGACCTGCGACCGGCTGCTGGCTGATGCGAAGCAGGGCAAGTTCCCGCCGGTCACCGGCTCGCCGGGCAAGACCTTCGCCCGCTTCGGCGCCGCCGAGTGGGACGAACGCCGAACCGCCTATCGCGATCCGATCAAGGCCGCGGCCGAATAAGGAGGCCCTTGCATGAACGCCCGGACCCTGTTCGAGAAAATCTGGCAGCGCCACATCGTCGTCGATCGCGACGATGGCTACACGCTGCTCTATATCGACCGCCACCTAATGCATGACGGTTCGGCGGCGGGGTTCAGCCGCATGCGCGAGCGCGGCATCAAGCTGCGCCGACCCAATCGCGGCTTCGCGACGCCCGATCATTACCTGCTGAGCGACAGCGGCAACGTGGCCGATATCCCCGATCCACATCATCGCCGTCTGGTCGAGGCGATCACAACCAACACCGCGGAGAGCGGCGTCACGCTGTTTCCCGTCGGCGACGAGCGGCAGGGCATCGCCCATGTCGTGGGGCCAGAGCAGGGCGTGACGCAACCGGGCCTTACCCTGGTATGTGGCGACTCGCACACTTCCACGCACGGTGCACTGGGCGCGCTGGCATTCGGCATTGGCTCGTCCGAAGTGGCGCATGTCATGGCCACGCAGTGCCTGTGGCAGCGCAAGCCCAAGGCTATGCGGGTGAACGTCGATGGTACGCTCGGCAACGGCGTCACCGCCAAGGACGTGATCCTGGCGATCATCGCCAAGATCAGCGCCGCCGGTGCGGTTGGCCACGTGATCGAATACACCGGCAGTGCGATCCGTGACCTGTCGATCGAGGGCAGGCTCACCATCTGCAATATGTCGATCGAGGCCGGCGGCAAAGCCGGCATGGTCGCGCCCGACGACACCACCCTCGCCTATCTCGACGGTAGACCATTCGCGCCCAAGGGTGCGGAGTGGGACAAGGCGGTGAAGTTCTGGCGCTCCTTGCCCACCGACGAGGGCGCCACTTTCGATCACGACGTAAGTCTTGATGCCGCGGCCATCACGCCGATGGTCACGTGGGGCACCAGCCCCGAGGACGCGCTGCCGATTACCGCCAGCATCCCTGAGCCATCGACGGCGCCAGATACGTCCAAGAAGGACAGCATGCAGCGTGCGCTGGAATACATGGGCCTGGTGCCCGGTACCCCGCTGGAGCAGGTGGCAGTCGACCGCGTCTTCATCGGCTCCTGCACCAACAGCCGTATCGAGGACCTGCGCGCTGCGGCCAAGGTCGCGCAGGGCCGCAAGGCGGTGATCCCGACCTGGGTGGTGGCGGGCTCGGGTCTGGTGAAGCGTCAGGCCGAGGCGGAAGGGCTCGACAAGATCTTCCGCGACGCCGGCTTCGAATGGCGCGAGCAGCCGGGCTGCTCGATGTGCGTGGGCATGAACGGCGACACCGGCAAGCCCGGCCAGCGCATTGCCTCGACCTCGAACCGCAATTTCGTCGGGCGGCAGGGACTCGGTGTGCGAACCCACCTCGTCAGCCCGGCGATGGCGGCGGCGGCGGCGGTCTCCGGCCGCTTCACCGACGTCCGTCGGTTGCTGAGTTAGGGGAGGGCACATTATGGAACCCTTCACAACGCTGGAAGCGGCGGCGATGCCGATCGACCAGCCCAACCTTGACACCGACCAGATCATCCCCGCGCGCTTCCTCGGCAAGCCGCGCAGCATGCAGATCGAGGCACTGTTCAAAGATCTGCGCGCGAAACCGGATTTCGTGATGAACCAGCCCGGCTTCGCCGGCGCGAAGATCATCGTCGCCGAACGCAACTTCGCCTGTGGCTCGTCGCGCGAAAACGCCGTCACCGTGATGATGGACAACGGCTTCCAGGCCTTTATCGCGCCCAGCTTCGGAGACATCTTCTTCAACAACTGCTTCCAGAACGGCGCCCTGCCGATCCGCCTCGCCCCAGCGCGTGCGGCGGAGATTCGCGCTGCACTGCACGCCAAGCCAGGCTCGCCGGTGAAGATCGATCTCGTCAGCCAGACGGTCACCGGTCCGGACGGCAAGACAGACCGCTTCGACATCGATTCCTTCCGCAAGGACTGCCTGCTGAAGGGTGTCGACGAGATCAACCTGACCCTGAGTTACGACGCGGAAATAACCCGCTTCGAGGCGAAACAGCAGCAGGAGATGAGCTGGCTGTAGCCATCGGTGGTGGTATTTTCAGACTGCACGGTCGTAGAATCAGATCCGTCATGAATCTGGCTAAAATGGCCATAAGAACGCACAGACTAAAGACGGACAGACTGACAACAAACGGAGGACTCCATGGCCGCGCAGACCCTGTTCGACAAGATATGGGACGCCCATGTCGTCGCCGATCTCGGCAGCGGCATGGCCCTGCTCGCCATCGACCGTCACATTATGCACGACCTGGGGGGCGGGCGCGGCCTGAAGCAGCTTCGGGAATCCGGACGGAAAGTGCGCAATCCGGAAATGGTGTTTGCGACACCGGATCACGCCGTTTCAAGCGAACCCGGACGTACTTCGGAGACGACCGAGCTCAGCAGTGGCTACATGAAGCTGCTGCGCGAGGAGACCACTCATCATGGCATCCAGCTGTTCGATCTCGGCCAGCCAGGCCAGGGTATCGTCCATGTCATCGGGCCGGAGATGGGCATATCGCTTCCGGGCAGCACCGTGGTGTGCGGCGACAGCCACACTTGCACGCACGGCGCCTTAGGCGCCATGGCATGGGGCATCGGCTCCTCCGAATTGCTTCACGTCCTGGCCACGCAGACCCTGCCGCAGACCAAGCCAAAGCGCATGCGAGTCACGTTCACCGGTAGGCTGCCCGAGGGCGTGCAGTCCAAGGACATCATGCTGTATCTGATCGGTCATCTGGGCGCCGCCGCCGGCGCCGGCGCGGCCGTGGAATTCGCCGGGCCCACAATCCGAAACCTGTCCATGGAAGCCCGCCTCAGCCTGTGCAACCTGTCGATCGAGATGGGCGCACGGTTTGGCATGATCGCGCCGGACGACACAACGCTGGAGTACCTGGCAGGCCGCGAGTTTGCTCCCAAGGGCGCTCTGTGGGACCAAGCCGTTGCGTCCTGGCGAGCCCTGCCGTCGGACGAGGGCTCAGTGTTCGATCGCGAGGAGAGTGTCGATATCAGCGCCATCGCACCACAAATCACCTGGGGCACGAGCCCGCAGGACGTCGTCGGCGTCGATGGCGCGATACCCGACCCGGCCGCCGCCGACGGTGCGTCGCGTCGCTTTGAGATGGAGACGGCGCTCCGCTACATGGGTCTCGAGCCCCTGAAACCGATTGCCGGCACGCCGATCGACCGCGTCTTCATCGGCTCCTGCACGAACAGCCGTATCGAGGACCTGCGCCAGGCAGCCGCAATCGCCCGCGGACGGCGTGTCGATGCGCGCGTGACAGCGTGGGTGGTGCCCGGTTCCTACAACGTCATGAAGGCCGCCGAGGCTGAAGGACTAGACACCGTCTTCCGCTCGGCCGGCTTCGAATGGCGCGAGCCCGGCTGTGCGCAATGCGCGGCAGCCAACGGCGAAGTCGTGGCGCCGGGCGAGCGGATCGTCTCGACGTCGAACCGGAACTTCGTCGGTCGCCAGGGCCCCGGCGCGCGCACTCACCTCGCTAGCCCGGCGCTGGCTGCGGCGGCGGCCATCGCCGGCAGCATCACCGACCCGCGCCGTCTGGCCTGACCGGGAGATCCATCATGGAAACCTTTACCGTGCTCACCGGTGTCGCCGCGCCGCTCGCGCGGGAGAATGTCGACACCGATCTGATCATCCCTATTCCGCGACTGGTAACGCTTGCCAACGTCGATCTGGGCCGATGGGCATTCGAGGCCCTCCGCTATCACAAGGATGGCTCCGAAAACCTCGACTTCGTCCTCAACCAGCCGCGATATCGCGGTGCCTCGATCCTAATCGCCGGGCGCAACTTCGGCTGCGGCAGCTCGCGCGAGGGCGCGGTCGTAGCCATCCGCCGCATGGGAATCCGCTGCGTGATCGCATCAAGCTTCGGTGACATCTTCTTCAACAACTGCTTCCAAAACAGCGTGCTACCGATCGCCTTACCGCAAGAGGAGGTCGACCGGCTCATGGAGGAAGCGCGAACCTGTACGTCGGGCGCCGCTTTCGCAGTCGATCTCGAGGATCGAGAGATTCGCACGCCCGGCCAGCGCACGGTGGCATTCGAAGTCGACCCGAACCGGCGGCAAGGTTTACTAAAAGGGCTCGACCCGATCGCTACGACCTCGTTGCGAGAAAGCGAGATCGCCTCGTTCCAGGACCGTGACCGCAAAGCGCGTCCTTGGATCTATAGCTGAAGTCCGCCGCCATGTCGCCAGAGACTGAGCGCGCCGACACCGTGCCACCGATCATCGAAGTGCGCGGCTTGCGCAAATGGTATCCAGTGCGGAGTGGCTTTTTCGCTTCGCTTGTGGGGGCCGGGGAAGCAAAGCACGTGAAGGCTGTCGATGGCGTCGACTTTACCATCAGGCCGGGCGAGGTCCTCGGACTCGCAGGCGAGAGTGGCTGCGGCAAGTCGACCACCGGTATGACGGTCGCGAAGCTGCATGAGCCATCGGGCGGGTCTATTATCTTCGACGGCGAAGACTTGGCATCGATCACCGGTCGACAACGGCTGAAGCGATTCCGACGTGGAGCCCAGATCGTCTTTCAAAATCCCTACGAGTCGCTAAACCCGCGCTTCAACGTCTACCAGAGCGTGCTCGAGCCGATCGCGATCCACATGCCTGCAGAGCAATCAAGCCACGAGGCGATGGTGCATCGCGCGCTGGAGCGTGCCGGCCTGTTGCCGGTGAAGAACTTCGTCAGCCGCTATCCGCACGAGTTGAGCGGCGGCCAGCTCCAGCGTGTCGCCATCGCGCGTGCAATCGCGGTCGAGCCGCGCTTCTTAGTCGCCGATGAGCCGGTGTCGATGCTCGACGTGTCGGTGCGGGCCGGCATCCTCAATCTGCTCAGAAAATTCGCCACCGAACTCGACATGGGGATCCTCTATATTTCCCATGACCTGTCGACGATGCGGCACATCTGCACGCGAATCGCCATAATGTATCTCGGTCGCATCGTGGAGATCGGACCGACGGCGCAGATTCTGGACGACCCTCAGCATCCCTATGCGCAGGCCTTGATTGCGGCAGCGCCGGTGATGCGCCGCGGCGCACGAAAGCGCATCCATCTCGAGGGAGCCGTACCGAACCCGATAGACCTGCCGTTGGGTTGCCGGTTCAATCCGCGCTGCAGCCGGGCCGTCGCTCTCTGCCGCACGCAGGAACCCTTGCTCGAACCAATCGGTGGCAGGCGGCAGGCCGCCTGCCACCTCGTGAATCAATCATAAAGAAGGATGGGAAGGATGACGCATCAACTCGAAGAAGCGGACGGATCGGAGATCGATCGCCGCACGTTCCTGAAGCTCGCTGCTTTTAGTGGCGGCGTCGTTATGGCCGGCGCCCTGCCGAGCTCAGCCCAGACGACAGGCGCCGAGAAGATCGAGTTTGTCGATCCCAAGTACCGCAATTTCTACAATGAAAAGGATGGCTACTTCCTGCGCGATCAGGGATGGGTCGACGAGACGTTGCGCCGCATCGTCTGGCCGAAAGACAGCGAGAAGGTACCGGAGTTTACTGTCCTTACGCAGTCTTCGACGCCGGACTGGGGCGACGCGTTTCGCAAGTGGAGTGCCGACGCCGAGAAGGTCGGCATCAAGTACAATGTGGTGAATGTCTCCCAAGCGCGATACCTTGAGGCCATCCTGAGCCATCGGCACGGCGACGTAGAGATTCACAACGCAGTGCCGCGCATCGAGCGACTCGACCCGTCAGAATGGATCGTTTCGCGGGCGTACGGGCTAGACCGCCGAAACTACGGCGAATGGGCCAACAGCGCTTACGACGAAGCAGTCGAAGCCCAAGGACGTTCATCGGATCGCGACGAGCGCCGCAAACACATCATGCGCGCCCAGGAAGTGCTCGCCGACGACCTCTATATAACGCAGTTCGGATGGGGCCCGAGCATCGTGCAGGCCTACAACAGTGGTGCGTGGGCCGATGTCCAGCCGGCTACCGGGTTCGGCATCGCGGACTTCAACATATATCTGACTTACCTCAACGCACGGCCCAAGACCAATCGCAAGCGCGCCATCGTTGGCATCACGGCCGACGACCGGTCGATCAACATCATCAGCGCCGGCAATCGCTACCGCGCTGTCGGCCGCATGATCTACGACCGGCTGGCGTTCCTCGATGCGAACCTCAACGTCATACCTTGGGCTGCGGAGAAGTGGAAGTTAGTCGACCCACGGACCTGGGACATCACCCTGCGCGCCGGGATGGAGTTCCACGACGGCAAGCCCGTCACAGTACACGACCTGAAATTCACGCTCGACTTCCTGATCAAATACGATCGTGGTTTCTTCTGGACGGCCAACAGCTTCATCGAGAGCGTCGAGATTACCGACGAGCCCGGGCGCGTGGTGCGGATTCGGTTCAAGCAACCCTATGCCGAATTCGAGACCTACTTCCTCGTTCTCAACGTGATTTTTCCAAAGCACGTCTGGGAGCGAATGGCGAAAGACCAGAACCTGAAGGACGGCGAGGATGCAAGGCGCCTGCTGGTGGAGCCCAAGGACCAGATCGGCAGCGGCCCGTTCAAGTTCGGTCGCTACCGCAAAGACACAGAGATGCAACTCATCGCCAACAAGAAGCACTTCGCCGCGCCCAAGCTCGACGAGGTAGTCATAGTCGTGGTGCCCTCCGTCGATGGCCTGCTCGGGCGGTTACAAGCTGGCGAGATCGACTTCATGGACCAGGTGTCGCTGAAGCCGTCACAGGCCAAGTCGTTGCAGGGCTTGCCACACGTCACCGTGACCCAGGTAAAAGACATCAACTGGATGCACGGCGTGACGCGGGTCTCATGGCTGCCTTTCCGCGACTACGAATTCCGTCGCGCTTGGCACCACACCTTTGACCGCAAGTTTCTCGTCGACGTGGTTTGGGAAGGGGCCGGCCGCCTGCCCGCCAGTAACACTTTCCTGGTCGACGCGAACCCCTGGCACAATCCCAACCTGCCGCCGGTTCCGGAATTCGACATTGAGAAGGCGCGTCAGATCTTGAAGGATGCCGGCTACCGCTGGGCGGCCGACGGCCGGCTGATGTACCCGTCACCCACCGACGAGAAGTGGAAGGAACGCTGCCGACAAGTCGTGAAATCGGGCGCAGGATACACTTGGCGCGGGGTGAAGATGATCGAGAGTTAAGTCGGCAACGACGATTGATCCAAGAGTGCCGCTGAGGATTAAGAGTTTCTTGTCGTCTTGCCCGCTGTGGGGGATCTCATCGCCAGTCGTTGCGAATCGCGCTCGTCGCTGACGGCAATGAGGTCCTCTGCTACATTCAGGATAACTCGATAGATGTGGGCTGGCCGCGCTACTCTGCCGCCCGCTTGGGTTGCTCACGGAAAGCCCTGCGATAGCGGTCCCATTCGTCGGCGCCGCTGCGCCGGAACCCCTCGGCTGGCGTGAGATCGAGTTCGGGCTTCGGCTGCCGGCCTGTGCTCATCAGTTCGGCGAGTGCCCGTTCGGCCGCGCCCAGCATAGCCCGTGTAACTACGCCCGGAATGATCGACAACCGGTAGCCCATGCGCTCGGCTTCCGGCAGCGTCACCTCTGGCGTCTTGCCGCGCCACACCATGTTCAGGAGGCACGGCCCCTTGACGAGGCGCGGCACCGCCTCGACTTCCTCCATTGACTGCGGCGCTTCAACAAAGGCCATGTCCGCGCCGGCCGAAAGCGCAGCGTTCGCACGGGCAATCGCCTCGTCGAAACCAAGCACCGCCCGCGAATCGGTCCGTGCGATGATCAGGAAGTCCTGACTTTTCTTCGCACTGGCGGCAGCCCGGATCTTCGCGACATAATCCTCGCGCGGGATGATCTCCTTGTCTTCAAGATGCCCACACTTCTTGGGGAAACCCTGATCCTCGATAAGCATGCCGGCAACGCCGAGCTTCTCGTATTCACGCACGGTACGGATCACGTTTAGCTCGTTGCCGTATCCCGTATCAGCATCTGCGATCACTGGGACGCCCACGGCCTCCGCGATGCGGCCGGCGTTGGCGGCCATCTCGCTCATGGTGACGAGACCGTAATCCGGATAGCCGAGCGTCGCCGCTGTCCCCGCGCCGGTCATATAAACAGCGGAGAAGCCGGCACGCTCGATGGCACGGGCGCTAACGCAATCGTAGGCGCCTGGCGCCGCGAGCATGGCGGGCTGGTTCAGCAAGGCACGCAGCTTGTTGGTTGCAGTCATGGAACGATCCTTTTCGCAGTCGAACATTGACGGGGCATGCAAGGCATTCAAGTGGCGACCGCACCAGCCTGCCAGGTTTCATAAAGGCGGGCTCGCTCGCGGAATTCCTCGGCGCGAGCGATGTAGTGGCAGGCTGCCGCATGTCCTTCACCGACGCTGGAAAGCTCAGGCTCCTCGCTGCGGCAAAGGTCGGTCGCGAAAGGGCATCGCTCCGCGAAGCGGCACCCGGGCGGCATCGCGTCTAGAGGCGGCGGAGCCATGGGGATCGAGACCAGTGCCCTTCCTACGTCGGCCAGATCGGGGAAGGCGTTGCACAGGCCCATCGTGTAGGGATGGAAGGGCCGCTCGAAGACATCGTGTGCGCCATGTTCGACCAGCTTGCCTGCGTACATCACCGCGATACGATCACAGTTCTCCGCGACGACAGCCATGTCGTGGGTGATCAGCAGCATGGTCTTCTTCAGGCTCGTGTGGATCTGCTTGATCCGGTGCAGGATCTGGTCCTGCACAATCACGTCGAGGCCGGTCGTCGGCTCGTCGGCAACTACCACGTCCGGATCCAGCACCATTGCCATGGCGATCATTGCCCGTTGACGCATGCCGCCGGAGAACTGGTGTGGGTAGTCGGTCAGCCGGCTGCGCTCCAGTCCAACGAGCGCAAACATTTCGTCGATGCGCTCGCGCTTGCGTGCCACCGGCCAGTCGACATGCGCGTCGATAGCCTCGGCAATTTGCTGTTCCACCGTATATACCGGATCAAAGCCGTTCATGGCGCTCTGCGGAATCAGGGCGATCGCCTGCCAGCGTAGCCGATTCATCTCTGCGACCGACAGGCCAACAATATCTCGCCCACGGTACAGGATCTCACCCGACACGACACGACCGTTCCGCGGCAGAATGCCGAGAATGGCCTTGGCAATCGTCGACTTGCCGCATCCCGACTCACCGACAAGCCCGAGATACTCGCCCTCGCCGATCGCCAGCGACACCTTGTCGACGGCGAGCGCTGCGCCATTGCCCAGCGAGTACTCGATGCACAGGTCGCGTAGCTCCAGCACGCCCACGATCAGGTCTCCCTCAGCCGCGGATTGAGCAGTTCCTCGTAGGCCCGCGTCACCATGAAGACGGAGATCACGAACAGCGACAGTGCCACGCCCGGCGGGATCACCCACCACCACGCCGAGCGCATAGCGCCTGCCCGGAAGGACTGGTTCAGCATGCTGCCCCAGCTGACCACGTTCGGATCGCCGAAGCCGAGGAAGCTAAGCGCCGCCTCCAGCATCACGCCGCCCTGCACGCCGATCGCCATGTAGAGGAAGCTCAGCGGTAGAACGTTCGGCGCAATATGCACAAACAGGATCCGCCACTCGCTGGCGCCAGCCGCGCGCGCCGCCCACACGAACGGACGTGTCTTCAGGGTCAAAACCTGAGCGCGGATCACGCGGGACGTCGTTCGCCACAGGAAGAGAGTGACCAGCAGGATCACGAGTGGCAGGCTAGGCCCCGCGACCGATATGACGATGAGCGCGAACGGCAGGAATGGAATGCCAAAGGCGACATCGGTAAACCGCATGATCGCCTCGTCGACCTTGCCGCCGAAATAGCCGGAAACCAGCCCGATTAGCGTCCCGAGGACGACGCTGCCGATGGCTGAGATCACGCCAACCATCAAGGCGACGCGCGTGCCGTACAGCAGCTGCGACAGCACATCATTGCCCTGGTTGGTGGTCCCGAGCAGCGCCACGCTGCTCGGCGGCACAAGTCGGGCGATGCGCCCCTGTGCCGTCTGCACGACGTCGAACGGTCCATACGGGGATATTAGCGGCCCAATCAAGGCGACGATGACAACCAGAGCGAGCAGGAAAAGCCCGAAGGCGCCGGTGGGGTAGCGCATGATAACCCGCAGCGTGTGCCCTATGGTGCCGAGGACGCCTCGGCGACCGGTTCCGCCCCGTTCAGCAACAGTGTGCGCTGGTGTCATGGGCGCGCCTCCTCAGCTCAAGGCGACGCGCGGGTCGATGAAGGCATAGAGCACATCGGCCACGAAATTGAACATTAGGATGATGAGCGCCATCACGAAGAAACACGCCTGGGCAACCGGGTAGTCCAGGTCATTGAGCGCCGTGACCAGTTCTCGGCCGACCCCAGGCCAGGCGAAGATGATCTCGAGCAGGACCTGCCCCTGGAATAGGAACCCCATCATGACGGCAACGTCCGTCACCAGCGGCAGCAGTGCATTGCGCGTGGCATGCATCACTATCCTGCGCTCCGGTAGCCCCTTGGCACGGAGGATGTCGAGAAAATCACTGCCCTTCACCTCCAGCATCGTGCTGCGCAGCAACAACGCCGGGCTGGTGATTTCGCGCGTCATGAGCACCAAGCAGGGCAAGACCAGATGGTACAGGAAATCGAGCGACAAGATGGTCCCGAGGAAGCTGTCGCCGTGGCCGCCGATCGACACCATGCCGCCCGGCGGAAACCAGCCGAGGTTGTACGAGAAAACCATCAGCACAATGATGCCCACGAAGAAGGAGGGCACCGAGCGTAAGGCGAGCAGGCCGATCACGACAGCGCCTTCCTGTCGCGAGCCGCGACGCCAGCCCAGCCACGATCCGAGCAGCGTCCCTAATACGACGCTCAGCACTACTGCCGGCACAATCATGGCCCCGGTGTGCAGCAGCTTCTCGACCACGATGTCGCGCACCGGCGTCATCTGGAAGAAGGAGGTGCCGAAGTTAAAGGTCAGCATATTCCACATGTATCGGACGTACTGCAGCCACAGCGGATCGTCGAGACCCCATAGCTGCTTTTGCCGCCGGATCATCTCCTCGGAGAAGTTGCTGTCGATAAACACTGACAGCGGGTTGCCGGGTAGCAGCTTGAACATAACGAACAGAATCGTAAGAACAGCGGCGGTCACGAACAACAAGAGCGCCAGCCGCCGTAGCAAATACAAACGTAAGTTGTTCATCCGTTAGCTCCTCCCCTGTCCGCACCGTGCCGGCCGACAGCCCTGCTCTAAGGCACGCCAGGCCTCGGTTCGAGCAATCCCTTTCGCTCTAAATGTGGATAGAGGCCTCCGCCTAGCATCAGGTCGAGCAGCGCCTGAGGGACGGGCTTGGCTTGCAGGACAATGTTGGACTCGCGATTACGGACAGTGAAATCCTCCAGCGAGATGATCGCGGTCTGACCCTCGGCGAACGCGGCGTGCACGCCGGGTGCCTCGAGCGCGATGAGGCCGAAATTTACGGCGTTGCGGAAGAACAGGCCGTTGATCGATTCGGCGACCACAGCCGCGATGCCCGCGTTTCGGAGGGATCGTGCGGCCGGTCGGCTCGATCCCATGCCGAAATTCAACCCGCCAACAATTATATCGCCCTTATGGACTTGGTCGACCCATCCGGGACGGTTGGCTCGGAAAACGGCCCGCCGCTGCTCCTCTTCCGTCGCGAACAGCATGTCGCCCGGCAAGATGAGGTCGGTATTGGTATTATCGTCGAACGTCCAGACGGCGCCGCTGACCATGACGACCCTCACGCGATTTTGGCGGAATTGACGATGTGCCCGGCGATGGCCGACGCCGCCACGGTGGCGGGCGAGGCCATGAAGATGCGCGCGCTAGGATCGCCCATGCGTCCCTTGAAGTTGCGCGTGCTTGCGGTGATGCAGGTTTCCCCGGCGCCGAGCACACCCATGTGGCCACCAAAGCAAGCGCCGCAGGTCGCGGGCGTCACCACTGCTCCAGCTTCCATCAAGATCTGCACATAGCCAGCTACCAGAGCCGCCTGGAATACCTGCTGCGTGCCCGGCGTCACCAAAAAGCGCACACCCGGCGCCACCTTCCTGCCTTTCACAACCCGAGCCGCCTCGGCCAGATCGTCCAGAGTGCCGTTGGCGCACGAGCCAATGAATGCCTGCTGGATCGATTCCCGCTCGACGTCCCCCACTGGAACGGAATTTTGGATCACTGAGTCCGGCAGGGCAACCAGCGGTTCCATCGTATCGAGATCGATCGTACGGCGGTCGACGTAGCGAGCATCTGGGTCAGGGTTTTGCGCGTCGAACGGTACGGGATTGCGGGCCCGGACATAGTCGAGCAGGACCTGATCGGCTTCGAACGTAGCGAATTCGGCGCTCAACTCGGCGCCCATGGTGGCAATGGTGGCAATGGTGCGACGCGCGTTGATGCCGAGATGCGCCAATCCGGGACCGCCGAACTCGATGTTCTGGTTGGTATGGTGCCCGTAAGTGCCCGCGAGATAAAGGAAGACGTCCTTCGCCGACACGCCGTGCCGCAACTGGCCGACCAGATCGTAGCGCACGGTATCGCCGACCTTGAACCAGGTCTTGCCGGTCGTGATAGCGCCCAGTAGGTCCGGCTGTCCAACCCCGCGCGCTGCGCAATTGAAGGCACCGGAGGCGCAGGTATGTGAGTCGCCGCATACCAGCACACTACCCGGTAGTGCGTAAGCACGATCGGCGACCACGGCGTGGCTGATTCCCTGCTCGGGACCGACATCGTGGAAGCGCCGGATGCCGAACTGCTTCACGAACTCTCGGCCGTAGACGTGGCCCTCCGCACTCATCTTGTCTGGCGCAGGCACCATGTGGTCGTACACCACGACGATCTTCTCGGGATCGTGCACCTTGAGAATGCGGCGTCGGTGATTGGCATGAAAGCTGGAATCGAGCATCACCGAGACATCTACGTCGACAACCACCATGTCACCCGCGGCCACTTTGGCCTGATGGCTCGCGCGAGCGAAAATCTTCTCGATGATTGTCATCCCCATGGCACTGGTCTCCTCCGTATCGCGCGCTGGCGCTGGGCTCTTCTTCACTAGGTCGGGCGCGCGACAAGGACAATAATGTGAGCCCGATCGCCTGATGTCACGTTGATGCTCTGCAGGATGATCGAGCCCGATGTTAAATAGGCTGTCCGAAAAAGGAAACCTGCAATCGGTGGCGATGAAGACATTGTCACGGCGTTCCCAGTGCGGCGGTTGTCCTTGCTCAAAACTCCGAAACGCCAAGAAAGCATAGAGTTTCCGGCGCCGCAGTCATACCGTCATCGGCATGCTCACGCTTCTGTCCGCCCTCGGCTCCCTTCTCTATTGGGGCGTATAGGTGTCAAGCGCTTTCAGATTTCTCCATCGAT
>JABMNB010000537.1 GCA_013205335.1 Rhodospirillales bacterium | reverse complement strand
TGAATTCGCCGGGGCGCTTGTCGGGGCGGCGTTCCATGATTGCCGCGTGCCGCGCCCGGAGCAGTCGGACAAGCGCCGCCCTATCCTGCGGTGTGCGGCGCATCTCCTCGGTGTCGGAGACGATGCGCCAGGTGCCGAGCACGTCGTGTGCGTCCTCGGGCCGTTCGTTTGGGATGACGCCGCGAAAGCAGATGTCGGCGGCCTCCTCGACAGCGAACTCGGTGCCCTCGATGAAGTTGGAGAAATACGCCTCGAAGAAGGCGAGCGTTGCGGTCGCCTCAGCGCCACGCGCGGGTGCAATTCGGGCGATCGGCGGGTGATTGCGGAGTGCTGCGTGCAGGGTCTGGAACAACGCCAGCCGGTCGGGATCGTAGGGGCGCCCCTTGCGCCGGGCGAGGGCGGTGGGTGCGCTCAATTCGGCTTCGCGCGTGCCGAGCAGCGTGCCGATGAGCGCGTCGAGGGCCAAGGCTTCGTCAGTCAGATCGAGGGCGGGCGCCAGGGATCGCACCTCGTCGCGCAGGCGTTTGGCGGCATCCTCGCCGCTGCGGCGGATCAGCGTGTCGAGACGCTCCTCGATCTGGCGGCGCGGCAGGGTGCGGGGCACCGTGTCGCCGCGCGCCCGCGAGGCGCGCATGTTCTCCAAATAGGCGCGGGCAGTGGAGCTGAGGAACAGCCCGGCGATGAAGGGCCGATCGGTCGGCAGCGGCCCCTTGCCGCGCCGGGGCCGCAGCACGAGGCCCGGCAGTTCGACATCGTTGCCGCGCTCGGCGACCAGGCAGACGGACCCATCCTCGGCCGGTGCGTTCTCCAGCGCGGTCCGGTCGACGATCAGGGAGCCGGGAAAATAGCCGGCAACGATGTTCCACAGATTACGGCGGATCACCGCTTCGGGCTTGTCGGTCAGATTCCGCGTATAAAGCCGGGAGGCGATCTTGCGCAGCTTTCCGGCTTTCACCGCACGCGACACCTCGCGGCTGATCGCGGTGCCGGAGACGAACGCCTCGGGCATCTGGTCCAGAGTCTGGACAGCGGAAAATCCAGCCATTAAGGCGCCTCCGAACAGCAAAATAGAGAATTTTTACTAAATAAGATATCCCATAGGAGAATTTTATTCGATTATCACTTTACGTCAGGAGATCGCGGCCATCCGGATGCCGGGGTGGTAACCCAGAAAAAACGCCGAGACGGTAGCGAAACACCGCGCCTTGCCCTCCCGCATGCGATATCCGCCCGGAAGGAGCCGCGCGGCCCGGCCGAGTTGAGGTTAGGCGGCGGGCGGCCCAGACACCGCGACAAGACCGACTTTACCGGCCGTACGGCGCACCCCGGCCTTCTCGGCGGTCATTGTCGTCCTCCACGTCGAGGCCCCGAAAACGGACCATTTCCTGGAGGCACTAGCGGACGGGAAATATTCGCCGGACTGTGGTTTTCGGCCGGCAGAAAATTTCTCTGCGTGAGACCCCGCGCGGTTAACGCTCCCCTAAGCGCCAAAGATTGCGAGCCCCCCTGGGGTCGGTCCGCGCGAGACGCCGCGAGGCGGCATCCCGCGCCCGGCATACCCGCATGGCATCGCCCCGGCAGGACCCGTGACCGGCGGTTTTGCCAAACGGATCAGCCGGGGACGGCGCCCGCCCGCAGGTCCTTGAGGCGCAGCAGCATGGACAGCATGCGTTCGAGCTTGCGGTCGAGATGCACCTCGTAGCGGCCAAGCCGCTCCAGCTTGTCGGGGTCGAGCGCCTCGCCGAAGGCCTGCTCGCGGATCAGCGGGCGGTTGGCGAGTTCCTTCTTGCGCCCATCGAACCACGGCATCACCTCGGCCTCCAGGAACCGACGCAGACCTTCGGCATCCGCGGTGGCGGGTTCCTCACCCTCCTCCGGTTCGCCGAGTTCGCCGGCGAGCAGGTCCGCCCACCAGACCCGCGTATCTTCACGCAGCGCCGCCAGCGCGGCCTCGTAGCGGTCGTTGCGGCGGGAGCCGAGCAGGTCGAGAGCGCGGCGCGTCATCGCCTCGTCCTCATCCATTTCGCGGATGTCGTCGTCGGTGTCGGACGCCGTGGCGCGGATGGCATCGACCACGCGCTCGGACTGGTCGGTGGCGTCGAGATGGACCAGCGCCACCTTCACCGTCTCGCGATAGGAAGCGAGCGTGCCGTTTAGCCCGCGCCGGTGCGCTGCGGCTTCGGCCACCCGCCAGCCCGTGGCGTCGATCTCGACCGCCCGCCACGCCTCGTCGCCGAGATCAAGGTAGAGCCTGCCGTCCAGCCCTCCGACGCGGACATGCACGATCCGCTCCGGCGCGTCGAAATGCGCCTTGGCCTCGATCACGTTCAATGCGGATTGCAGAGCTTCAGAACTCGGCGCTCCTTGCGTCGCCTCGAAGAAGCGGCGCGCCAGCCAGCGGCGGAAGCCCTTGGCGCGGATCGGCCAGGTCTCGCGGTGGCCGTTGATGTCGAGGTCGGCGAAGCCGGTCCCGTCGGGCGCGTGGAACAGTTCGGCGGTCTGCGCGATGTCGATCAGGATGTCGGCCTGCGTCGGCCCGCGTCCCGTATCGCCGCTTTCCTCGGCGATGGCCTCGTCGAGCGCCGTCACCCGGCAGCCGGCCTTCTTCAACTGAGAGCGCAACAGCTCGAAGGCTGCGCGATCGTCCTTCTTCAGTTCGGCAAGGCGCTCCAGCACTTCTGGCGTGAACGCTGCGCCCGGATCGGCAGCGCATTTCTCGGCCAGCCCGTCGAGCGGATCGGCGATGTCCTCGGCTGCGCCGATAGCCTCGGCGATCGGGTTCGCGCCAATCTCGATTTCGGTTTCCTCGTTCATTGCGCGCCCTCCTCGATGCGGGGCGCACGGCCCGACAGCATGTCGTTAAAGTCCGTGCCTTGCGGCGGGCGGGCGATGCGCACGCGCCGGCCCTGGCGCTTCCAGCGCAGGGCGCAATCCCGTGCCGCCGCCTCGCCAGCCTCGTCGCCATCGGCCAGCACAATCACGTCGCGCACGTCCTTCGGCAGATCGAGGGCTCGCAGGCCGGATGTCGAAAGCGCCGACCACGCGGGTTGCCCGCTCGCCTGCATGGCTGCGAGGCACGTCTCGATGCCTTCCCCGACCATGAGCACATCGCCCGGATCGGCGAGGCGAACCGCGCCGCACCGGCACGGGCCGAGCATCATCTTCTCCGGATCGACGGGCGCTTTCCCGCCGCCGTCGCGGGCGAGGAAGGTGCGATGGACGGCGATGGGCGCTCCGTCGATGCCGTTCGTCACCAGCGCCACCATCGCCGGCCAGAAGCCGCCCGAGGGATGCTTCAGAGCGGCATGGAAGCGCAGCGCGTCGGATGGCGGCAGGTGGATGCCGCGCGATGCGAGATAGTCCGCGGCCGGCGTTCCCGGCGCCGGTGTCGCGGATTGCCAGATGGCCAGCGCCATTGCGGTGCGCCTGGCGTCATCGCGGTCCGGTTCGTGCTCGGCAGGCTTGCGACGCGGCGTCCACGGCGATGAGCGCGGGCCGCGCTCGCCCCACAGCCCGCGCCCGCGCAGCGCCGCGATGACGTGCTTCTGATCGCAGCCGGCGTGGCAGCGCACCAGCACCTTGTTCTCGTCCGCGTCCCGGATCGAGAGGCTCGGCGTGCGGTCGTCATGCGCCGGGCATCGCGCCGTCCAGCCGCCGCCGGCCTTGCGCCCGCCGAGAGCCTTGGCGATGGCTTCAGCGGTCATGGCGTGCCTCCCCGTTTTCGGAGGCGTTGGGCGTGCCGGTATCGTTCGCTGGCGACGGCAATTCCGCCCGCGACCATTCGGCCAGCACGGAGAAGAAGCCGGTCATGTTCTCCGCGATCTGCCTTGCGTCCTCGCGGCTGAGATCGCGGCCGAGGCGCGGTTGCCAGACCTCCCGGGTGCGCCGGGTCAGGTCATCCTTCAGATTGTCGTTTGCTGCGAGAGATGTTTTCACCGAAGACCTCACGGGCGGCTCCTCGCCGCTCCGTGCTCCTGGCCTCCCGCCTCGGAATCCCACCGATGACCCTGGACCTACGTGATTTGCATCTCGGGCGTCCCCATCGCAGGGATCGCCACTATCGGCGCCGCGTCAGCGCGGCAGTTCATCCTCGGGGATGTTGAACTTGTGCGACTTGCCTGCGCGGATCACGAGTTGGCGCTTGCCTCCGTTCGTAATCTCGCAGGCGATGGAACAATCAAAAAAGCCATGGCGCAGCCCTTCCGTCAGGACCTTCTCGATATGGCGCAGCGCCTCGGCGAACTGGCCGCGATGCCCGGCGACGGGCGCGGGTGTGGGAACATCACGCATTGTGCAGCAGCGCCTTCATGTCCTTGATGGTTGCGGAAAACGCCAGCGGCGGGACCATCGCGCCATGGCCGAAGAACGCCAGCACGTCGTCGCGCCGGGTGGGGCGGTCGCGGAAGACAAAGACCTTGCGCCGGCCTTCGGCGCGAAGATCGAGGAGGTCGTAGCCCGTGCAGCGCAGGAAGCAGGCGAGGTAGAAGTCGCGGGTTTCGAACGCCGCCTCCTCGCCTCCCGTGCCGTTCTCCGCCTGTCCAGTTGACACTTCACGTTCTCCTCAAAAAAAGGGTCTAAGCGCCGCCGGCAAGGATGCGCTGATGCGGGACCGCGCGATGGAGCAGGCCGAGCTTCTCCAACCGGATGCGCATGGCAATCGGCGACACGAGGAACTGCTCGGCGAGAGGCCTGGCGATGCCGTCGAGGAGGTTGGCATCGGTCTCCGAACAATCGAAATCGCCGATCCTGCAGTCGACGCGGCGCAACTCGACGAAGGGATGCTCGACCGGAATGGCAGGCGCAATGACGCGCGGCTTGCGGTCCGGGAACATTTCATCCCACGCCGCCATCACGAGCTTGCGCGGCATCAGAAGGCACGACGCATAGAAATCCGCCTGCCATTCGACCGGTTCCTTCGCCTGGCTGGACCGGCAGACCACCGAGGGCGGGGCCGGCTCGTTGAACAAGGAGACCTGCGCCGGGTCCTTGACGAACAGGTGGCGATGCAGCCGCCAATGCCCACCGCCCTCATGCGCGAGCGTGAAGCGATAGCGCCCTTCCTTGTTGGGGTTTTCCTCCGGATCGAGGCTCTCGTCGATCACGATGCGCCGCTCCTCGAAGATGATTGCGCCGAGGATATCGGGA
Organism: Rhodospirillales bacterium; assembly: GCA_013205335.1. Classification (GTDB taxonomy): domain Bacteria; phylum Pseudomonadota; class Alphaproteobacteria; order Reyranellales; family Reyranellaceae; genus Reyranella. Next base: position 219 of record JABMNB010000537.1, on the reverse strand, counting down.
TCGAGGCCGAGCCCGGATCGCGGATGTTTCAACAGCCCATGCATGTCGTCGAACTCGATGCCGAGCTTGAGATGCTTTTCGACGATGTCCTCGATGGGCACGGCCCGTCCGATCTTCACGCCGCGCGCTTGCTCGTACTCGGCCAGCAGCACCGCCGCGTCGCGTTCGATCTGCTCCTCCTGGAGGTAAGGCACTTTCTTCGGCATCAGGTCGTCATCC
>JABMNB010000536.1 GCA_013205335.1 Rhodospirillales bacterium | reverse complement strand
GCCGCAATCGACCAGACCCAGCGCGGTCGCAGGATCGAAGTCGGCGTTCGTCGGGTTGAAGCGCCGGATCAGTTGCGACTGCTGGCGCACCGAATCGGGACCTCCGCGCGCGCCGATGCGCATGTTGGTGCCGCAGTCGAAAGGGATGCCGAGGATCGCCGCCTTGTTCGCGGGGCCGGGCCTTCCGTACGGCACGCCCATGAAGGTCATCGGCAGGGTGAACAACTCGTCGTCGGACAGACGGTCCATGTCAGGGCTCCGCGGAGAGGAAATCGTAGGCGACCAATGTATGGATCTTGGCCACGGCCAGCAGCTCGTCGACCAGCACATGTTCGTCGGGTCCGCCCATGTTGAAGGGCGTGAGGCCCAGCACCACGGTCGGCACGCCGAACATGCGATACCAGCGCGAATCCGAGCCGCCGACGCGCATGTTCACGGCAGGCATTTCGCCCAAGACCTCGGCGGCGACCGATGCGGTGCGCGTGACGATCTCGTGGCCGGGGTCGGTGAAGGACGGCTCGAACCGGCGGATCGCCTTCCAGCTCACGCCTTCGAGCGGCCCCAGCCAGTCGTCGAGCTTGGCGGAGAGCACGTCCGTCGTGATGCCGACGGGGAGGCGGATATCGGCACGGGCGATGGCGTGGGTCGGCACCAGGTTGGGCGAGGTGCCGCCCTCGATGGTGCCGATGTTCACCGTGACGCGCGAGAGCGTGTCGGCCTCGCCAGCGCCCGACAGCGGCTCTGAGATCGGCTTGGCCTTGCCGATCGCGGAGGTGACGACGGGCGGCGACTGGAAGGGCACGTCCTCGAGCTGCTTCAGGCAGTCGAGGGCGGTGCGCAGCCGGTCGATGGCGTTGGTGCCCTTGTGGACGTGCGCGCCATGCGCCGGTGCACCGGTGGCCTCGACCTCGACCCACATCAGGCCCTTCTCGCCGAAGCGCACGACCTTGGGAGATCCGACATCGCCGCAGATGTTGGCGTCGCCGGCGGCATGCGGGAAGTTCTCGAGGAGATGGCCGGAGCCCAGCGAGCCCATGTTCTCCTCGTCGCCCGCCAGGGTGAGCACGATTTCGCCGGCCCAGGCGTCGCGGTTTTCGGCGAGCAGCGTGGCGGCCAGCAGGGAGCAGGCGATGCCGCCCTTCATGTCGCAGACGCCGCGGCCGTAGAGTTTGCCGTCCTTCAGCACGCCGCCCAGCGGCGGCACGGTCCAGGTCAGGTTCTCGAGCAACGGGAAGGTGTCGAGATGGCCGTTGAAGATCAGGCGGCGTCCCGGCGCGCGGCCGCGGATGCGGCCGATCAGCGAGACGATGCGCGGCGCGGGCTCAACTCGCTCGATCTCGATGCCGGGGATCTCGCGCAACAGCGCTTCGGTCACCTGCGCGACGTCGAACGTGTCGCTCGGCGGGTTGGGCGAGGCGACGGCCACCAGCCGCTGCGTGACGGCGATGAGGCGGTCGAGCGAACCCTCGACGCGGCGCGACAGCTCGGTACGGACTGTCGAGGACATCAGCGCGCCTGCAGCCTGCGTTCCCAGTAGCGGATGGCCATGGCGAGCGGCCAGCAGATGAAGAAGTAGACCACCGCGATGAAGGTGAAGGTCTCGAGCGGCCGGAAATTGGTCGCCGAGAGCTCCATGCCGCGCCGGGTGATCTCGCTCACCGAGATGACGGCGCCCAGCGACGAGAATTTGATGAGCTGCACGAAGTTGGAGGCAAGCGGCGGCAAGGTCATGCGGATCGCCTGCGGCAGCACGATGCGGTTGAACGACTGGAATGGCGTCAGGCCCAGCACCTGGGCGGCCTCGCGGTGCCCCTTGGGCACGCTCTGGATGCCCGAGCGATAGACTTCGGAAATGAACGAGGCCTGGTAGAGGGCGAGGCCGATGATCAGCGCGACCAGGGCCTCGATGCGCAAGCCGAACACGATCGGCAGCACGTAGTAGACCCACAGGAGCTGGACCAGGATCGGTGTGTTGCGCACGACCTCGCCGATCGAGATGCCGACCCAGCGCAGCACCCGGAAGCGCGACATGTCGAGCAGCGCGATGATCAGGCCGCCGATCATCGCCAGAACCAGGGTGATGGCCGAGATGACGAGCGTCATCTGCAGCCCGCCCATCAGGAAGTCGAAGCTGCCCCAGACCGTGTCCCAGCGAAATTGATACTTGAACATCCACCCCTCACTTTTCCTCCCCAGTCATCTGGGGAGGTGGCGCCGCTTTGCGGCGACGGAGGGGGCATGACCCCTCCGTCAGCGTAAGACGCTGACACCTCCCCCGCGGACGGGGGAGGCGGGCACGACTACGGCGCGACGATCGGGTCGAGCTTGTGCTTCTTGGCGTACTTCAGCAGCCGTCCGTCGAGCTTGATCGTGTCGACGAAAAGGTTGACGTAGTTCAGCCAGATCTGGTCGCCCTGCGGCACGACATAGGCGTACGGGGTGATGGCGAGCTTCTCGTTGGGCAGGATGTAGGTCGCCCAGTCGAACTCGTCGGTCACTTTGATCGCGGTCGGGAAGTCGGTGATGATGACGTCGACGCGCTGCGCGACCAGCTCGGCCTCGCGCGTGTTGGGCGGCGCCACCGAGACGACCTCGGCGTTCTTCACGTAGCCCTTCATGAACGGCTCCATGTAGCTGCCCAGCGAGACGGCGGCCTTCACGCCCTTCTGGTCGATGTCCTTCCACTCCTTGATCTTGCTGTCCTTGCGGGTGACCGCATAGAGATTGGTCAGCAGGTACGGCTTGGAGAACTCGACGGCCTGGCCGCGCTTCATCGTGGCGCCGACGCCGAACATGCCGATTTCGCACTTGCCGGCCTGCAGGTCGGCGATGAACGAGCCGAAGCTCGACTCGACGATCTCGAGCTTGGCGTCGAGCTCCTTGGCGAATTCCTTCGCCAGGTCGGCGTCGATGCCCTCGATCTCGCCCGTCTTTGAATTGCGGAACGAGATCGAATAGTAGAGCGGGAACTGGCAGACCCGGAGCTTCTTGCTCTTGGTCACTTCATACAGACGCGACTGCGTCTGCTGGGCTTCCGCGCCCGTGATCGAAAATGCACCCACGGTGCCCGCCAGCGCGAGCGCTCCCAATATCCTTGCTACACCCATCATCGGTCTCCCTTGTTGACCTTCCCCGTTACTCATCCTCGAACTGCTGCAGGAAGCGCCTGGCGCGCTCCGTCTGCGGCGCGTCGAAAAAGGCAGCACCTGGCGCTGCCTCGACGATCTCGCCGCGATCCATGAACACGGTGCGCGTGCCGACATGGCGCGCGAAGCCCATCTCGTGGGTGACGACCAGCATGGTCATGCCCTCGCGGGCGAGCTGGCGCATGACGGCGAGCACCTCGCGGCGCAGCTCGGGATCGAGAGCGCTCGTTGGCTCGTCGAACAGCAGGACCTTCGGCGACATGGCCAGAGCGCGGGCAATCGCCACGCGCTGCTGCTGGCCGCCCGACAGCCGCGCCGGATAGGCGTCACGCTTTTCGGACAGGTCGACCTTCTTCAGGAGCGCCTCGGCGACGGCGACTGCCTGGTCCCTGGGCATCTTCTTCACGCGGATCGGCGCTTCGATCACGTTCTGCAGCACCGACATGTGCGGCCACAGATTGAAGTGCTGGAAAACCATGCCGATCTCGGAGCGCACGGCGCGACCTGCCGCCTTCACCTGTTTGTTTGGTGACGGCGTCGAAATGGCCACGCCCTCCATCACCACGCGGCCCTCGCTGGGCTCCTCGAGCAGGGCCAGGCAGCGCAGCAGCGTGGTCTTGCCCGAACCCGACGGTCCCACGACGCAGACCACGTCGCGTTCCACCACGTCCAAGGATACCCGCGTCAGCACCTGGTTGGCGCCGAATCGCTTGGTGATGCCGTCCGCGAGGATGAGAGGGGTCGTGCTGCTCATGTCACTCCATAAGCAATTCCTATGCCGATGAATCCGAGACTGCCGGATCGGCAGGGGTTTTGCTAGTAGATGCCGTGATAATTGGCAAAATGATCGATAACGATTGTTTATAGAGTATGGACGTCAAGCTCCTCGAAGCCTTCCGGGCGGTGGTCGATCACCGCTCCATGACCGCTGCCGCGGGCGCCATGGGCGTGACCCAGCCGGCTGTCAGCACCCAAATCGCCCGGCTCGAGGAGACGGTGGGCTTCCCGCTGTTCGAGCGCGCCAACGGCCGGCTGAAGCCGACGGCCGAGGGCATGCTGTTCTACGCCGAAGCAAGTCGCGTGCTTGGCGAGGTCGACCGGCTGCAGACCGCGACGGCGCAGATCCGCGAGGGCCAGTCGGGGCGGCTCGTGATCGCGAGCCATCCCTCGGCCGCCATATCGCTGCTGCCCAACCTGGTGGCACAATTTCTGGCCGAGAGGCCCGGCGTCACTGTGCGACTGATCTCGCGCCATTCCGACGTGGTGAGCCAGCTTCTGCCGACGGAGAGCTTCGATGTCGGCATCGCCGAGCTTCCGATCGACGACAGCCAGGTCGACGTCCGGCGCTATGGCATGCGCTGTGTCGCCATTTTGCCGCCCCGCCATCCCCTGGCCTCGCGCAAGCCGCTGACGCCGCAATTGCTCGGACCGTATCCGATGGTGATGCCGGCCCGCTCGCACCAGGTGCCCAATCGAATCCGGGGCGTCTTCTCGGCGGCGGGCGTGCAGATCAACGCGGTGGTCGAGGCCGAGTTCTTCGCCAGCCTGTGCGGCTTCGTGGCGGCCGGGACGGGCTGGTCGATCGTCGATCCGCTGTCGGCCCGCAGCTTCGAGCATCTGGGCTTCGTGACGCGGCCGTTCGAGCCCGCCATCACCTACGAGATCGGTGCCTTCCATCGCCGCGATCGCGAGCCCTCGGTGCTGGCGGCGGCGTTCCTCGACATGCTCGACGACAAATTGAAAGGGTGAGCGCATGCGTCTCGACACCGACCTGATGGGCCGCCTCGCGGCCGACGAGGCGCTGTGGCGCGACTTCAACGACATCTGCGATTGCGGTGGCCGTCTTTCGGGCACCGAGAGCGAAAAGAAGGCTTTCGCGTTGCTGCGCGAGAGGGTGCGCGCGGCGTCGCCGGCGAATTCGGGACGCTCGATCCCGGTGCCCTACAATGGCTGGCGGGCCAAGTCGGCAACGCTCAAGCTGCGGGGCGGCGCCTTCGCGCCCTGCCATCCGCTGGTGCGCACCATTGCCACGCCCGCGTCCGGCCTCACCGCCGAGGTGATCGACATTGGTCGCGGCACGCCCGACGAGTTCGACGCGCACAAGGCTGAGATCGCCGGGCGGATCGTGCTGGTGCGCCACGAATTGATGTTCGCGGCCGGCACGATCCATCGCCGGCGCAAGTACGACATGGCGCGCGCCCATGGCGCCGTGGGCTTCCTGATCGCCGGGCCGTTGGCGGGCCATGTGGTCGCGGGCTCCTCGGGCCGCGATACGGGGGAGGGCATTCCGGCGCTGGGCGTCTCGCCCGAGACTGCAGCCAAGCTCGCGCGCCGCGCCGCCGGCTTCCCCGCCGTCACCCTCGCGATCGAGACCGACGAGGGGCCCGCCGAGACCGAGACGCTGGTCTACGATTATCCCGGCCAGACCGACGAATGGGTGGTCCTGTCGGCGCACGTCGACGGCCACGATCTCGCCGAGAGCGCGATGGACAACGGTACCGGACTCGCCGCGGTGCTGGCGGTGGCGCGCGCTCTCTCGCCTGAAGTGGCGAAGTGGCGCCGCGGCTTGCGCGTCATGTTCTTCAGCGTCGAGGAATGGGCACTGACCGGCTCGGCGCAATACGTGAAGTCGCTGAGCGACGCCGAGCGCGCGAAGATCGCGATCAACGTCAATCTCGACTCGGTGGCGGGCAGTCCTCACCTCGCCGCGCTCACCAGCGGCTATGCCGGCGTCGAGCCGTTCGTGCTGGGCGTCGCCGAGGCCAACGGCCACAGTCTACGCACCGTGCGGCCGCTGATGACCAATTCCGACCACGCCAACTTCGCGGCGGGCGGGATTCCCGCGATCCGGCTCGTGGCGGGCTTCGACGATCCCAACGCCCATCTCCGCGTGGTGCTGACGCCGACCGACACACGCGACAAGGTCGCGCAAGGCGAGCTGCGGCAAGCGACGCTGCTAACGGCCGCGCTGGTTGCGGCCGCTTGCAACGCTGATCCGGAAGAGGCCGTGAGGTGGCGACAGTAGGGCCCACCTCCGTCATCTCGACCGGAGCGCCCCTCGAGTACCTCGGGGTAAACTCCGCGCGGAGCGGAGAGATCTCCTGTCCACGATTTGCCGGCCTTCGGTGGAGCGAAGGTCTCACCACTGCGCACCTTCGGTGCTCCGGTCGAGACGACGGAGTTTCTACACCTACCCCTTGAAACGCTCGATCAGCCAGTGCGCGGCGGGGCCGGGTGGGCTGTCGATGCGGTGCAGCACCTTCGGCGGGTAGACTCCCGCCCACCAGTCCGAGAGTTCGAGTTCGACCAGGCGACCGGCCTCGATGTCTGCCTTCACCATCGGCGCCGGCATGCTGCCCCAGCCGACACCGGCCAGAAGCAACGCATGCTTGGCGCCGAGATCGGCCAGCCGCCATGTCTTGAGGCCGACCACGCCGAAATCCTGGCCTTCGGTCAGCTTCGAGCGATCGGTCAGGACGAGCTGGATATGTTCGCGTGCCGCGCCGCGGGCCTGTCCGCCGAGACGTGCCAGGGGATGGAAGGGGGCGGCCACCGGGACGAGCTGGACGTCGCCGATGGCGATGCTCTCGGTGCCGTCGACGGCTACGTTCAACGGGCCGCTGACCCCGATCGTCGCCGTTCCGTCGAGCACGAGTTGTGTGACGGCGCCCAGCATTTCGACATGGAGCCGCAACGGCACGGTCGGGAATGTCGTCTGGAAGGCCTGCAAGGCGTCGACGAGGCGCGCGGTCGGCAGCATGACCTCGACCGCGAGCGAGACTTTGGCCTCCAGCCCCTTGAGTAGCCACTTTACCTTGGCGCGCAGCATGTCGACGCCATGTGTCACGGCGCGAGCCTCGGCCAGCACGGCCCGGCCCGCCAGGGTGAACTCGGGCTTGCGGGTGGCGACCCGGTCGAACACGGGCAGCCCGAGCTGTGCCTCGAGATTGTCGATGGCATAGGTGATCGCCGATGTGGCGCGATTGAGCCGGCGGGCGGCCGCGGCGAAGCTGCCGGCATCCGCCACGGCGAGCAGGACCTGAAGCTGGGCGAAGGAGGGTGTGCCGGGCGTCGTTATTGCACCATCATCACCAACCTGCTGCATTTCGGCATGGTGGTGGTCGGTCTCGACTATGGTCATGCCGGTCAGATGACGATCGACGAGATCACGGGCGGCAGCCCGTATGGCGCCAGCACGATTGCCGGTGGCACCGGTCAGCGCCAGCCGTCGGAGAACGACCTGGCCGGCGCCCGCTACCAGGGCCGCAGGGTCGCGGAGACGGCGAAGAAGCTCACCGCCTGATCGTCAGGCGGGCAATGCTACCGGCGTCGCGAACTGCGACGCCGGCGTACTCGCAGCTGTCGAACTCCTAGAGTTCGACCGGCGCCCGCGGTCCGGATCCGTGGCTGCCGCGTGGCCGAACCAGCGATATCAGGCCCGCCAGAGCAGCCAAGCCGCCGAGCAACAGGACGACGCTCCGGCTGGACGCCACGAGCGACGATGTCGGAACATCGAGCGTGCTGCCGCCGCTCTCGCCCAGCCCCAGCGCGAAGAGCGTCGAGGCGCCGGCGATGCCGGCGCTCATGCCGATCAGGCGCACCACATTCAGCACGCTACCCGCCTGGCCTGTCTGCTCGGGCGGCGCCGTCGCCATGATCGCGCTGGTGTTCGGGGAGATGAACAGGCCCTGGCCCACACCGAAGATGGCCAGGGCCAGCGTGACCAGCGGCAGGTTCTCCGCAGAGCCGTCGAGAAAGACATAGATCATGCCGAGGCCCGCGATGCAGATCAGCATGCCGCAGGAGGTTGGCGCCCGGGCGCCGAACCGGTCGTAGAGGGCGCCGCCGACCGGCGCCAGCAGTCCCAGCATCACGGGCAGGATCGACAGTCGAAGCCCGGCCGCCAACGCGGAGTCGCCGTAGATGCGCACGAGGACGAAGGGGATGAGGAAGAACACGCCGAACAGCACGGCATAGGACATGAAGTTCGCCGCATTGCCGAGCAGGAAGGGGCGCCTGGCCAGCAGGTGCAGATCGAGCAGCGGCGTTGCGGCACGACGCTCGGCGCGAACGAACAGGACGAGGAAGACGATCCCGAACAGCAGGCAGCCGATCAGGGCCGGTGACGTGAACCCCCAGGCATGGCCCTCGTTCAGCGCCGCCACGATCGCCGTCAGGGCCGGTGCGATCAGGAGAGCGCCATACCAGTCGAAGCGACCGGTCGCGGGCAGCGTCTTGGTCTGGGGAAGGACGAGCCAGCCCAGGATCATGCCCGCCAGACCCATCGGGACATTGATCCAGAAGGCCCACTGCCAGCCCAGCGTGTCGAGGATCAGGCCGCCGACGGCCGGCCCGGCGCCCAGACCGATGGCCTGTGCCGCCGATTGCAGGCCGAGGCCGCGCCCGCGTTCCTCCGGGCCGGTGGCCATGACGATGATGGCGATGCTGTTCGACGTCAGCAGTGCGGCGCCGACGCTCTGCAGGATGCGGAAGAAGATCAGAGTCGGGAGGTCGGTGGCGAAGCCGCACAGGCCCGAGCCGACGATGAAGAGGAAGAAGCCGCCCAGGTAAAGCAGCTTGCGGCCGACCATGTCGGCCAGCCGGCCGAAGATCGGCGTGAACGACGCCATGGCCAGCAGATAGGCAACCGCGACCCAGCTGACGCTGCTGAGGCGCGCGCCGAACTCGACCTCGAGCCGCGGCAGCAGCACTTGCGTCATGCTGGCATCGATCTGGCCCATGGAT
>JABMNB010000535.1 GCA_013205335.1 Rhodospirillales bacterium | reverse complement strand
GCTTCCTCGAAGATCTCGCGCTTGTTCTCCATGGTGACGCCGAACGGCTCGAGCTCGGTGATCGAGGCGCTCTCGCCCATCCCGAACTCGCAGCGCCCGTTCGACAGCAGGTCGAGTGTCGCGACCCGCTCGGCAACCCGCGTCGGATGATTGGTAGTCACCTGGAAGATGCCGTGGCCGAGGCGAATGTTCTTGGTCCGCTGGCTCGCCGCCGCGAGGAAGGACTCAGGGCTCGGCGAATGGGAATACTCTTCGAGGAAGTGATGCTCGACCTGCCACGCATGGTCGTAGCCCAGCCGGTCCGCCAGCTCGACCTGGTCGAGCGCGTTCTGATAGAGCCGATGCTCGTCGCCGGGCGCCCACGGACGGGGCAGCTGCAGCTCGTAGAAGATGCCGAATTTCATGGTGCTTCCTCCTTTTGAGGGAGAGCATGACGCGGATTTGGCCCGGCGCAATGGGCTCCAACCGGCTATTGGAACAGGTCTCTTGCGGGTACTGGCGAGCAACATCGACCCGTAAGCGGTATCAGGATACCTGTTTCAGGGGGTGCGACTCTCATTTCGAATGATTCGTTTATTGCGGTTGTTGCGTTTAGTGGCCGGGACCCGGCCTTTTCAGTGGCTTGGTGATCCACCCCTTGCCGGTATGATAGCGTATGATATCATGCCGCCATGGCTCAACTCCTGGTCCGAGACCTCCCCGAAGCCCTGGTGCTGGCGCTCAAGGAACGCGCGGCCGCCAACGGCCGCAGCGCCGAGGCCGAGCACCGGCTGATCCTCGAAGAGGCCCTGCGCAGCGGTCGTAACGAGTTCCGCAAGCGCGCCGCCCGGCTCCGCGCCGGGACTTCCGGCAGGATACAGGGCGAATCGGCCGACCTCATCCGCGAGGATCGCGACTCCCGATGACGATCGTCGTCGACGCCTCGGTCGCGCTGAAGTGGGTGCTGGAGGAGCCGGGGAGCGACGCTGCCGAAGAGTTGCTGGAGAAGGATCTGGCAGCTCCCTCGCTATGGTTGCTGGAGGCCGGGAACGCCCTGTGGCGCCGCGCGGTCCGCGGAGAGCTGACGCAAGCCGAAGCCGTGGGGCGATTGACAGCGCTCACCAAAGCGCCGGTCGCGAGCGTGCCGCTGGAGCAGGACCTTCCGGAGGCGATGCGCCTCGCGCTCCAGCTCAACCACCCGGTCTACGACTGTCTCTACCTGGCACTCGCGAAGCGCCTGGGGACCTATGTCGTCACCGCCGACACCCGGTTCGGCCAGGCGGTGGCTAACCATGACACGCATGTCGGGCACATTCGGGTCTTGTCGCCAATAGTCCGCGGCAGGGGGCCACGCATGTAGCGGAAAGGCAGAACTGGGAATACTCCCACCTCGCGTATTGCCACTTCTGCCGCTGTTGATTGCATAGCGTAGAGTCTCAGTCGACAGGTGATCCTCATCGAAACAAGGTCAAGTCGGATGCGCTCTTTGTGGACGATCACTCAAGCATGTACGTGGATCGCGACGAAAGACGAACGCCTCGTCAATGTAGTGAGCGGTGAAGATTTGGTTGAGGGGGACATTACGGTATCTGCAAGAACGCCTCTTCCAGATGATGATTCGAGTAGACCATCGAGTGCGCGGGTATCCGAGGCTTTGCCTATACTCTTAGAGGCCCTCAAGTCTGGCGCCATCCAATGTTACGGTAGAGCGCAGGGAACTGGGAATCCCGCGGAGATTCCAGCAGAAATGTGGTCTGCAGTGATCGCGGACCCATCCATTGCATCTGAACTTTCCGCGCCCAAAGGGCGCCTGATTAATGGTCAAACATGGTGGGACCTGCTGCGAGTCTGGGATATGCAGGCGATGATGCTTTGGCGCCGCCCGCGCAGGCGGCAATCTGCGAACATCTATGCGATGGACTTTCTGCCCGATTCACTTGGAGAAGCAATATGGAAAGAGCGACGTCAGCGGATGTTAGCTGGGCAAGCGCCGATGGATTTGGTGGTCGGTGCAGATGGCTTGCCTGATAGGGGTGACGTCACTCTTGTCGAGGCGTTGTCTTGGCGCGCCCTTGGAAAGGCACTTCCCGTAGCTGCGTGGTCAGCTGACATGAAATTAGAACAGGCAGATGAGGCCTACGCTCAGGCACGCAACGACTACGCAAATGCACTCTATCGTTTTCGGGAAGCGCGCCGTCAAATGAAGGCATCAGGAGAGAGGCATCCTTCTGAACCCACAGTCATCGGTAGAGGTGTTGCTGCGAAGATGGCAGTTGAGAGTCGAGAAAGAGAGAAGGCGGCTCTAGCCGAATTTCGTCTGCAGGCCTCTTGGCGACAACTCGTGTATGACGTTTACGAAGAAGTAAGGACGAAGCAGAACTTTCCGGCTGACGATATGAACTTTGCTCAACGCTTAGCTGATCGGGCAGAGCAGGAGCTATTCTCAGCATTTCTAAGAGGTGAGCTGGTTTGCTTAGGGAGAAAAGACGCCATCGTCCCCGCTTGGGAAGCGCTTCCCAAAGACTATTTCAGGTTTCCAATTGGCATTCGGCTCAATCACAACATCTTAGAGCCAATGGACCAAGCCTCTATTGACGATCACAAAATGATAATGGAGCACATTGCGAATTGGGTAGATCTGCGCGTTGGTGTTGCTGATTTGCGGCGCTGGGCGGGAAGGCAAAGCAGGGCGATACCTTTTGAGGAAATGGCTTCGGTGAAGGGAGTCATATCTGTCCCGGAACGTCGCTTCGAATACGTGAACCTGGGTCGACTCGAAGCGCTGCGCCAGTTTACTGATTCGAAGTATGACTTGAGGAAGCTAGTGGAACGAATCTAACACTTGGTACCCTCTTCTGACGGCCGCGATGATCTTCTTTGGATCG
>JABMNB010000534.1 GCA_013205335.1 Rhodospirillales bacterium | reverse complement strand
TGACCATCCTCGGCGCGATGGAAGTGAGTGAGCGCGGCGACATTGCCAACTGGAAAATTCCCGGCAAGATGGTGAAGGGCATGGGCGGCGCCATGGACCTCGTGGCCGGCGTGAAGCGCGTGATCGTCACCATGGAGCATGTCTCCAAGGACGGGGCGTCGAAGCTGCTGGGTGAATGCACCCTGCCGCTGACCGGCCGGCGCGTGGTCGACATGGTGATCTCCGAGCTCGGCGTCTTCGCCGTCGACAAGAAGGGCGACGGCGGCGTGACGCTGATCGAACTCGCCGACGGCGTCACCGTCGACGAGGTCAAGGCCAAGACCAAGGCCAAGCTCTCGATCGGAGCCGGCTTGAAAGTCGCTTAAGGGCGAGAGGGCTCGAGGGTCGGCACGGGAAATTTCGCCGTCTCAAGCCGGGCACGACCCTGGCCACAGACGACGGTCTGACCGAGTCCGCTCAGAGCATCTCCGTCTCGATCCAACGTATCGCGGAGACGTGCCTGGGTTGCCAGCCGAGTTCGCCGCGGGTGCGCTTGCCTCGGACGCGGCTGTTGGAGCCGAACGAATAGGCTGCGCTGTTCTCGCCGAGTTCCATCGCCGCCTCCTCGAACGGCCAGGCCTGCGGTGCGCCGAGGCCCAGGCGACGCGCGATGGCCGCACAGATGTCGCGATAGGAGGCCTCGCCATTCTCGGCGAAGTAGAAGGCGCCGGCCGGTGCCCTGGTGAGCGCCAGCCGATAGACGTCGGCCACGTCCTCGACATGGACGTTCGACCAGACGTTCAGCCCCTTGCCGACATGACGCACCACACCCGAAGCCCGGGCCCGCTTCGCGAGGCCTGGGATCTGCGCACTGTCGCGCGCCAGGCCAAGCCCGTTGCCGTAGATCATGGTCGGGCAGACGACGATGGAGCGTACGCCGCGGCTGCTCGCGTCGCGGATCTTTCGGTCGATGGCGACCCGGGCCTGCTTGCCCGGCACGGGCTCGAACGGTGTGTCCTCGTCATAGATCCTGTCCGAGGCGACGTTGCCGTGGGCGTCGTCGGCCACGATGCTGGAGCCGCTGGTGTGCAGGAACGGCTTGTCCGATCCGGCGAGACCTTCAAGCAGAGCGTCGATCGCCCCGCGATGATCGCTGTCGGCAGTGTTGATCACGGCGTCGGCCCGTCTCGCTTCCGCGGCAAGGACCGCGCCATCGTCGAGGTCGCCGGCGACCGGCTCGACACCGAAGGAAGCGAGCTTCCGGCCTTTCTCCGTGTCGCGCACGAGGCCGCGCAGCCTGTGGCCATCGTCGAGCAGGCGCCGCGCGACGGTACCGCCGATGTAGCCGGTCGCGCCGGTCATGAAGATGTTCATGATCAGGTCTCCTCGGTTAGAGAGCGAGCGTCATCTGTGGCGGCACCCTGGGCTCCGCCCTCTGGTGAAGGTTGTGCAGCGAGACGCCCAGCAAGCGCACTTTCTTTTCGAGAGGAAAGACCGAACGCACCAGCTCGCGCGCCGTGCGCTCCAGCAGATCGCGGCTGCCCACGCCTTCAGGGAGCGTCCGGCTGCGCGTCACGATCTGGAAGTCGGCATACTTGATCTTCACGGTCACCGTGCGGCCGACGATGCCGGTGCGCTCGCAATAAGACCAGACGTCGTCGAGCACCGAGGCGACGCCGTCCTCCACCGCCGCCGGCCGGTCGAGATCCTCCATGAAGGTCGTCTCCGAGCCGACCGACTTGCGCGGCCGGTTGGGCACGACGCGGCGCTCGTCCTGACCACGCGCGATCGCATGATAATACGTGCCGGAGCGGCCGAAATACTGCTGCAGGAATTCCAGTGACTGAGCCTTCAGGTCGGCGCCGGTGTGGATGCCGAGCCGGGTCATCTTTTCCGCCGTCTTCGGCCCGACGCCATGGAAACGGCCGACCGGTAGTCCCTCGACGAAGCCAGGCCCCTTCTCCGGCGGAATCACCGTCTGGCCGTTGGGTTTGCGATGGTCCGAGGCAAGCTTGGCCAGGAACTTGTTGTAGGAGATTCCGGCCGAAGCGGTCAGCCCCGTGCGTTCCAGGATGCGCGCCCGGATCTCGCGCGCGATCTCGGTGGCGAGCGGCATGCCCTTGAGGTTGGTCGTCACGTCGAGATAGGCCTCGTCGAGCGAGAGCGGCTCCACCAGCGGCGTGTAGTCGAGAAAAATCTCGCGAATCTGGCGCGACACCTCCTTGTAGACATCGAAGCGCGGTTTCACGAAGACCAGATCCGGACACAGGCGCTTGGCGGTGACCGAGGGCATGGCCGAGCGCACGCCGAACGTGCGCGCCTCATAGCTCGCAGCCATGACGACGCCGCGCTGCCGCCCGCCCACCGCGACCGGCTGATCGCGCAGCGAGGGATCGTCGCGTTGCTCCACGGACGCGTAGAAGGCGTCCATGTCGACGTGGATGATCTTGCGGTTCTCGGCTTCCGCCATGCATGCAGTATAGGCCCGTGGAGGACTGCGGTCCTCCGGGGTCAGAGCCGGCGCTTGCGGCAGCGGCAATGCTCTCGTCGCGGAAGGAGCCCGGCCCTCGCCGCCGAAGCGGTCAAGCGGGCCGCAGGCGAAGCGTGAAGACCGAGCCGCCCCCGGGCCGGTCGCCGACCGAGATGGTGCCGTCGTGGGCGGCAGCCACGCGGGTCACGATGGCCAGGCCCAGCCCGCGGCTCTCCGGTCGCGAGCGGTCGCGCCGCCAAAAGCGCTTGAAGATCGCCTCATGCTCGGCGACGGGCACGCCGGCCCCCTCGTCCAGCACCCGCACCGTGCCGTCGGCGGCGACATCGACCTCGATCGTGCCGCCGGCCGGCGTGTGCCGAATGGCGTTCTCGACCAGGTTGCGCACTGCGCGAAACAGCGCCTCGGCGTGGCCGTGCACCCAGACCGGTGCCTCGGCGCCGGTCAGGGCAATGGTCTTGTCGCTGTCGACCGCGATCGGCGCCATGAAGGCGACCGCGTCGGCACAGACGGACTGCAGGTCGGCCTTGCTGTCGTCGCCCACGACGAAGGCCTCGAGTTCGGCAATGTCGAGGACCTGGTTCACCGTGCGCGTCATGTTGACGATGTCGGCCTCGAGCGACCGGCGCACCGGCACATCCTCCATAGTGTCGACGCGGGCGCGCATGATGGCCAGTGGCGTCCGCAGCTCGTGCGCCATGTCGGCGGTGAAATCCCGTTGCGCACGGAACCCCGCCTCCAATCGGTCGAGCGCCTGGTTGACCGCATGCACGAGCGGCACGATCTCCGTCGGCATCGACTGCTCCGACAAACGGACGTCGGCACTGGTCGGCCCGATCGATGCCGCGGTGTCCGACGCTGCGCGCACCGGATCGAGGGCGCGGCGGAAGATCATGATGTCGATCAGCAGAAGCAGCAGCAGGATCGGGAAGGTGATCCAGGCCACGTGCGGAAAGAACGAGGCGACGATGTCGTCGATGATGACGTCGCGATGCGCGAGATCCTGGCCGACCTGGATCAAGTAGAGGCGGTCGCCGATGGCGCCCGGCACGTTGACCCCGATGAACACGGTGCCGTTGCTGCGCCGCTTCGTGAACGAATCGCTCGTCAGCGAGTCGCTTGCCGCCGTGAGCGGCGCATCGTCGTGCCGCGAGGCGAACAGCACCTTTCCTTTGGAATCGAGGATGGCATAGGCATAGAGCCCGTAGCCCCCCGAATAGATGGGTTCCGCTTCCGGCGGGATGTCGAGCGCGACGCCGCCATCGGCGGTCGGCCGCAGAAAGCCAGCGATCGTGTGGGCCTGGCCGCGCAGCGTATCGCGATGGAGGCTGTTGGCAGCCTCGTTGAGCAACCAGTAGAGCGCCAGCGGCATCAGGATCGACGTGACGCCGATCGCGACGACATGCAGTGCGACGACACGGGAGAGGATCGAGCGGAAGCGACTCAAACGGCGGCCTTTTCCTCAGCCAGCAGATAGCCCACGCCGCGCACGGTGTGGATCTTCACTGTCCCGCCGCTGTCCAGAAGCAACTTGCGCAGCCGGTGGACGTAGACCTCGACCGCGTTCGAGCCGCCATCGCCCGACAGGCCGAAGAGCTGATCCTCGAACAGGCGCTTCGGGACGACGTTGCCGCCGCGCCGCAGCAAGATTTCGAGGATCGCGGTCTCGCGCGCTGAAAAAACCCGCACCGTCCCGTCGATGGAAACCTGCCGGCTCTCGGTTTCCAGAGAGACATTGCCGAAGGTGAGCTGGCGGCCGAGCAGATTGCCGGGCCGCCGCAGCAACGCCTGCAGGCGCG
>JABMNB010000059.1 GCA_013205335.1 Rhodospirillales bacterium | reverse complement strand
TCGTCCAGGCGGTCGCCGGGAATCTCAAAATGGAGGACCGCCATCGCATCGGAGAGCAGCGAATGGCCGGAGACCCAGCCGCCCGCCCGCGTGATCGCCTCCGACGCTGCGTTCACACTCGCATGAAACGTGTCCCGGGCGACGACTTCGAGGCGAAGCACTCTCGCCTCCGGTCGGCCCGCTACTTCGCCGCCGTCACCTCGACCTCGACCAGCATCGAGGGATCGGCGAGGCCGGCCACGACCAGCAGGGTCGACGCCGGATAGGGCTCCTGCCCGACATATTTGCCGCGCACCTCGCGGAAGGCCGGGATGAACCGGCTGTCGGTCAGGAAGACGGTGAGCTTGACGATGTCGCGGAAGTCCATGCCGGCGGCCTTCAGCACCTCGCCGATGTTCTTCCAGACCTGGTCGCTCTGCGCCTCGATGCCGTCCTGCAGCTTGCCTGCGGAATCGACGCCGACCTGACCCGACACGTGGAGCACGCGCGCTTCGGGCGGGACCTCGACGCCAAGGCTGTATTTGCCGGCGACGGAAACGGACTTGGGATTGTGGAACTTGATGGTCATGCCGGGGGTCTCCACTGTAAGGGAGGCGCACGGTTTCAGGTCGGAGAGCATGACGTCAAGCACCAAGCCCGTACACATCGTCGGCGGCGGCCTCGCGGGCAGCGAGGCGGCCTGGCAGCTCGCGCAAGCGGGCGTGCCGGTCGTACTGCACGAGATGCGGCCGGTGCGCGGCACCGAGGCCCACCTCACCGAGACGCTGGCCGAACTGGTCTGCTCCAATTCCTTCCGCTCCGACGATGCCGCCAACAACGCGGTCGGCGTGATTCACGAGGAGATGCGCCGCGCCGGCTCGCTGATCATGCGTTCGGCCGACGCGCACAAGCTGCCGGCGGGCGGCGCGCTCGCGGTCGACCGGCATGGCTTCTCGGCGGCGGTACAGGAAACCCTGCTCGCCCATCCGCTGGTGACGCTCGAGCGCGAAGAAGTGGCGGGCCTGCCTCCGGAAGATTGGGACAGCGTCATCGTGGCCACCGGGCCCCTCACAGCGCCGTCGCTCGCCGAGGCCATCGCGAAGCTCACCGGCGAGGATTCGCTCGCCTTCTTCGATGCCATCGCGCCGATCGTCCATTACGAGAGCATCGACCAGTCGATCGCCTGGAAGCAGTCGCGTTACGACAAGGTCGGCCCCGGCAATGTCGAGGGCAGCGACGGGGCCGACTACTTCAATTGCCCGATGGACAAGCCGCAGTACGAGGCTTTCGTCGCGGCGCTGCTGGCCGGCGAGAAGACCGAGTTCAAGCAGTGGGAGCACAACACGCCCTACTTCCAGGGCTGCCAGCCGATCGAGGTCATCGCCTCGACCGGGCCGCAGAGCCTGCGCTTCGGCCCGATGAAGCCGGTCGGCCTGCGCGATCCGCGCACCGGCCATCGCCCCTGGGCCGTGGTGCAGCTTCGCCAGGACAATGCCTTGGGCACGCTGTGGAACATCGTGGGCTTCCAGACGAAGCTGAAGCACGGCGAGCAGACGCGCATCTTCCGCGCCATCCCCGGCCTCGAGAAGGCGGAGTTCGCCCGGCTGGGCGGCCTGCACCGCAACACTTTCCTCAACAGCCCGCGGCTGCTCGACGGCACACTGCGCCTCAAGGCGATGCCACGGCTCAGGTTCGCCGGCCAGATCACCGGCTGCGAAGGCTATGTCGAGAGTGCCGCCGTCGGCCTGATGACCGGGCGGTTTGCCGCCGCCGAGAGGCTCGGCCGCACGCAGGCGCCACCCCCGCCGACCACGGCAATGGGCGCGCTGCTGGGCCACATCACCGGCGGTGCCGACGCCACGACCTTCCAGCCGATGAACATCAACTTCGGCCTGTTCCCGCCCATCGAAGGCAGCTTCAAGGGCAAGGAGCGCAAGCAGGCCATGGCCGTGCGGGCTCTGCGCGACTTCGATGAATGGCTGAAGCCGATGCCGCTGGCGGCGGAGTGAGACGGAGCCCCTCATGCAGCTGATGCAACCGGAGCCCGCGGCCGCGCTGCTCGGGCTGCGCGCCACGAAGACGGTCGCCTCTGTGGGCGGCGGTCCCGGAAAGGCTCAGCTCGCCCTGATGGAGGCGGCGCGGCGGGTCCTCCTCCATATCGACGCCGACATCGCCACGCTGCCGCCGGTGACGCCCGGGGAACTCGCCGCGGGTTTCCCGTCGGCCGACCTCCGCCACCAGTTCGTCAACGGCCTGCTGGTCCTGGCCCTCGCCGACGGCGTGCCTTCGCGCGAGACGGTCGGCAAGATCGAGGAGTTCGCCGGGGCGATGGGTATCGCCACGCCGGAGCTCACGAACCTGCGGCGGCTCGCCGAGCAACACATGACTCTGTTCAAGCTCGACCTGCTGCGGCGCAGCCAGGTCGGCGACATCATGAAGAACCAATTCGACCAGCACGGCGTCGTAGCCCTCGCCAAGAGCATCCTGGGCATGCGCGGGCTGATCGAGGACACCGAACTCGCCGCCCGCTACCGCGCCTGGGAAAAGCTCCCGGCCGGCACGGTCGGCCGCTCGATGTGGGAGTACTTCCAGCGCAACCAGTTCGGCATGCCGGGGGAGCGGCATGGCTTTCCCGAGGCCGGCCTGTATCATGATTTCTGCCATGTGCTGGGCGGCTACGGCACCGATCCGCAGGGTGAATTGCAGGTCGCCTCGTTCACCGCCGGCTTCAAGCAGACGCGTCCCTTCTACCTCATCCTGTTCGCCGTGCTGATCTTCAGCGCCGGCGTGAACGCGCGACCGACGGCGGATGGCTACACCACGCTCGGCGTGCTGGGCGAGCCGGGAGCCGCCGAGCGGATGTTCGCGGCGATCGAGCGGGGCGCCCTGGTGAACACCGACCTTTCCGACAAATGGGACTACTGGCCCCTCGTGGGGAAGCCGATCGACGAGGTGCGGCGGCAGCTCAACATCGTTCAGGCAGGTTGAACGGAGGAAACATTCCGTAACGTCTCGCAACAGTAGGTAACCAAACGTTATTTCACATTCGGCTCGAAGCGCCGTGAGATGACCCACCCGCTTTCGACGGAGTGAGTCATGCAGGCCGTTCAGGAATTGGTCGCCCCTCCCGCGCTCTCGCTGCAATTCGACGTGATGCGCGAAATCTTCACGCTTCTGGCGCCCTACCACGCCGGCGGCAAGCCGATCACGCCGCAGACCGTGATCTCGAAGGGCCTGACCGTCGACTCGCTCACGATCATGGACGTGATCATGGAGCTGGAGGACCGATTCGACGTCACAATTCCGATTAATGTCGCCGCCGACATCGTGACGATCGACCATCTTGCGCAGGCCGTCGTCTCCCAGCGCGCACGGCGCTGACAATCGCACCGCCATCTCACCTTTCGGGACGCAGCCCTGCCGGGTGCTCCTCGGGAATGAGGTCCTTGGAAGGTTACGTGAGCTGGACTCCCGACCTCATGAGATAAGTTCGCGAGCCCGCGGCGCGGCGCGTGCTACGTAGCCCGCAATGACACCCGCAGAACGCCGGCAGATGATGCTGGCCGGGCCAATCGTGCCCACCATCCTCACCCTCGCCGCCCCCAACGTGCTGAACGTGGCCATGCAGAGCCTCGTCAGCATTGCCGACGGCTATTTCATCGGCCAGCTCGGCGTCGTCGACCTCGCGGCCCTCGCGCTGGTCTTCCCGACGCAGATGACGCTCGGCATGATGTCGGCCGGCGCCATGGGCGGCGGCATTTCCTCGTCCGTCGCTCGCGCCCTGGGTTCGGGCAACAAGGCCGGCGCCGAGGCGGCGGCGGCACACGCGCTGGCGATTGCGATCGGCATGGCCGCTCTGTTCGGCATCCTGTTCGTGGGCTTCGGCCGCCAGATCTACGGCGCGCTGGGCGGCAGCGGCGCGGCCCTCGACCGTGCCGAGGCCTTCGCCACCATCCTGTTCTCGGGCTGCGTGGCCCACTGGGTCGCCAATTCGATGGCCTCGGTCCTGCGCGGCACCGGGGACATGAAGACGCCCGGCCTCGCGCTGGTCGTGACGGCGGCAATCCA
Source organism: Rhodospirillales bacterium (assembly GCA_013205335.1). Taxonomy (GTDB): domain Bacteria; phylum Pseudomonadota; class Alphaproteobacteria; order Reyranellales; family Reyranellaceae; genus Reyranella. Next base: position 11,674 of record JABMNB010000059.1, on the reverse strand, counting down.
GATCCCGCTTACCGGCGCGCTGACACTGGGCTGGTTTGGCCTGCCCGCCTTCGGGATCCGCGGGCCCGCTATCGCCGCGGTGATTGCCTTCGCCCTCGCCGCCCTCTGGATGCTGTCGAAGCTGACCGGCGCGAAGGCACCGCTCAGGCTGCGCTGGCCGGTCGACGGGTTTCGCTGGCGCGCCTTCCGCGACATCCTGAAGGTCGGCCTGATCGCCTGCCTCGTGGTCATCCTGACCAACGGCACCGTGCTGGTCGTGACCGGCCTCATAGGGCGCGAAGGCGACGCGGCCATCGCGGGGTACGGCATCGGCTCCCGACTGGAATACATGCTGATCCCGATCAGCTTCGGCATCGGCGCCGCGCTGACGGCGCTGGTCGGCACGAACATCGGCGCCCGGCAATATGCCCGCGCCCAGCGCCTGGCCTGGAGCGGTGCCCTCATGGCGGGCGCGGTCGCCGCCGCCATCGGCATCGTCGTGGCGATCTGGCCGGACCTGTGGCTCGGCCTGTTCACCACCAATCCAGCCGCGCTGGCCTCGGGCCGCCACTATCTCGGCATCGTCGGACTGGCCTACGGGTTCTTCGGCCTCGCCATGGCGCTCTACTTCGCCTCGCAGGGCACCGGAGAGATGATCTGGCCGGTTGGGGCCAACATCACCCGCATCACCATCGCCGGCGGCGGCAGCCTGCTGGCGCTCGACCATTTCGGCTGGGGCGTCACCGGGCTCTATACCTGCGTGGCGTTGGGTATCGTGGCCTTCTCGGCCGTGCTCGCCTTCTCCACGACGCGCAGGGCGTGGACCGGCTGAAATCCTTCACGTACGGCTGCGAAAAGGCTGGTGATTGGCGCTTGTTCGCGCCCGTGACGCTTGGCATCGTGCGCCCCTTCAACCAACGGGAGATTCGACATGAGCGATGCCACAAAGCTATCGGGACTGCAGCTTCGCTCCCTGATCTCGACGGAAGGCCGGCTCGAGCTGTCGCTGGCCCGTGTCGAGGTGCCCGAGCCCGGCCCCGACCAGGTCGTGGTCAAGGTCGAGGCGACTCCGATCAATCCGTCCGACCTCGGCCTGCTCACCGGTCCCGCCGACCTGACGAAGGCCACGTCGAGCGGCAGCGGCGAGGGCGTGAAGGTGACCGCGCCGGTGTCGGCGGCCGCCCTGCCGTTTCTGGCGACGCGCCTGGGCGAGTCGCTCCCGGTCGGCAATGAAGGCGCCGGCACCGTGGTCAAGTCGGGATCTTCCGATGCCGCGCAGGCGCTCAAGGGCAAGCTGGTATCGATGGTCGGCGGCTCGATGTACGCGCAGTACCGCCTGCTGAACGCACGCGACTGCCAGCCGCTGCCCGCCGGCACCACGGCGGCCGAGGGCGCCTCATGGTTCGTCAATCCGCTGACGGCGCTCGGCATGACCGAGACGATGAAGCGCGAAGGCCACAAGGCGCTCGTGCATACGGCGGCTGCCTCCAATCTCGGCCAGATGCTGAACAAGATCTGCAACGAGGACGGGATCGGCCTCGTGAACATCGTGCGCAGCGCCGAGCAGGCCAAGCTGCTGAAGGGGATCGGCGCCAAGCATGTGGTCGATTCGAGCGCGGCGAGCTTCACCGACGATCTCACGCAGGCGCTGGTCGAGACGGGCGCCACCATCGCCTTCGATGCGATCGGCGGCGGCAAGCTCGCCAGCCAGATCCTCACCTGCATGGAAATCGCCATCAACAAGACGGCCACGACCTACAACCGCTACGGCTCCTCGGTGCACAAGCAGGTCTATGTCTATGGCAGCCTCAACACCGGCGCGCTCGAACTCACGCGCAATTTCGGCATGGCCTGGGGCGTGGGCGGCTGGCTGCTGACGCCGTTCCTGCAGAAGATCGGCCGGCCCGACCAGATGCGGCTGCGCGAGCGCGTCGTGAACTCGCTCAAGACGACCTTCGCCAGCCACTACACCAAGACGATCTCGCTGCCGGAAGCGCTCGACCTTCAGAACCTCACTGCCTACGCCAAGCGCGCGACCGGCGAGAAGTTCCTGATCAACCCGAACAAGGCGTAAGCGCCGGCGATGACGCGCGAAACCGGAGACAGCGTCCGCGGGCGCACGCCCTATCTGCCGATCCACAAGCGGCTGCGGCTCAGCCTCCCCAACGATGCGCGCGTCGCCGTCTGGACGATCGTGAACGTCGAGAACTGGAGTCCGGCCGGTGCGATGCCGCGCACCGTCCTGCCGCCGCCGATGGGCCAGCCGCTGCTGCCCGACGTGCCCAACTGGGCGTGGCACGAATACGGCATGCGCGTGGGCTTCTGGCGTTTCCTGGAAACGCTGAGCGCCCGCAAGCTCAAGGCCAGCTTCGCGGTGAACGGGACGGCCTGCGAACTCTATCGCGAGGCCTGCCAGGCGGCGCACGAGGCCGGCTGGGATTTCATGGGCCACGGCTGGGTGCAGAAGCCGATGCACAAGGTCGAGGACCAGAAGAGCGCCATCGCCGACACGATCCGCGCCATCGAGGACTTAACCGGCAAGCCGCCGCGCGGCTGGGAAAGTCCCGGCCTCACCGAGACCGACGAGACGCTCGACTTGCTGGCGGAAGCCGGCATCGAATACGTCGCCGACTGGGTGATGGACGAGCAGCCGCTGCCGCTCAGCACGCGCGCGGGAGAAATCGTCTCGATCCCCTATACGGTCGAGATTAACGATGTCGTCATCAGCGCCGTGCAGCAGCAGCCTTCGGATGAAATCTACCGGCGCGGCCGCGACCAGTTCGACCGTCTCTACCTCGACGGCAAGACCGCGCCGCGCGTGATGGCGATCTCGATCCACCCGTATCTCACGGGTGTGCCGCACCGGATCAAGTATCTGGAGATGCTCTACGACTACATTCTCGGACACGAGGACGTCGTCATGTGGACCGGCGCGGAGATCCTCGACTGGTACCGCACGCAGGTGCCGCCGGCGCGGTAGAGCAGCGTGACTCCAGGTTCGAGCGTATGCCGCTTTTGCGAAGTCGTTCCGACATTCATCTCGTTTTGACGGTTCTTCGCCACTGGGCGATGGCGTCCCGGCTGCGCGTTGCGGCTTTGCGGCTTTGCGCAGGTCGAGCCGAGATCATCAAGCGCGTCCCATGCAAAATAGCAGACCGCCACGCGCCAGGGGATCGCTGCCCGGGGGAGGCCCTCTTCATTTGAATTGTTTCGTTTATTTCGTTTATGTCGCCTGACGAGGGCGCCGGGGCGGGGCGCGGCCCCGTGGAGCCCAGCCACACAACGCAATCAGGTCAACCCCTCAAGGGTGCGCCGGCGTCGTGATCGTAGAGCCAGGCGATATTGTCGAGCGAGCGGTCGCCACCGTTCGCCATGGCGGCGTCGCGGGCCTGCTGCTCCGGTCCGTCAGGCAGGTGGAACCGCATGCGGTTGACGGCGCTCGCCGCCTGCAGGCGCGTCGCGCGCGGCTTGCGCAGCTCTTCGTAGCGGTGCAGCGCGGCGGGCACGTTGTCCTTCATGATCGCCAGGATCGCCGCCAGCGTGGCGCCGTCCTCGATCGCCTGGGCCGCGCCTTGGGCCATTATGGGCAGCATGGGGTGGCAGGCATCGCCCAGCAGCGCGACCCGGCCCCGCGTCCAGGCCGGCAGGGGCGCACGATCGTGCAGGGCCCAGACGAAGGTCTCGGGAAAGGCCTGGATCAGCCCACGCACCGTCGGATGCCAGCCTTCATAGCGCGCCATCACGTCGGCCACGTTGCCTTTGTCGGTCCACGACTCGCTCTGCCAGGTGCCCTGCTCGACGATGCAGACGACGTTCATCAACCGCTTCGCCGACACCCAGTAGTGGACGCAATGCCCGCCCGGCCCCATCCAGTTGTGCGAGGCGACTTCGACATCGAGATGGGCGATGCGATCGGCCGGCACGAGGCCGCGCCAGGCGACGCAGCCGGTGAAGCGCGGCTTCTCGGGCCCGAAGGTGAGATGGCGCACGCGGGAATGAATGCCGTCGGCGCCGATCAGCAGGTCGGCTTCGGCAGAAGCGCCGTTCTCGAAGCGGGCGATCACGCGATCGCCCTTCTCTTCGATGTCGACCAGACGATGGCCGGCATGCGCGCGATCTCGCGGCATCGCTTCGGCGAGCAGAAAGGCCAGGTCGCCGCGATGGAAGTGATAATATGGCGCACAGAAGCGCTGCTCGACTTCCGGCCCCAGCGGCGCACGCTGCAGGGTGAGACCGTCATCCCAGCGCTTCTGGTGGACGGCGAGCGGTCGCACGCCCCAGCGCTCCATCGAGTCCCTGAGGCCCAGCCGATGCAGCAGGCGCGAGGCGTTGGGGCTGATCTGCAGGCCGGCGCCGATCTCGCCGAAGCGCGGCGCTTGTTCGTAGACCTGGACGTCGAACCCGGCTTTCAGCAGCGCCAGCGCCGCCGAAAGCCCTCCAATGCCACCGCCGACGATCGAGACGCGCAAGGCTCTCACGCGTGCTTCGCCGCGGCTTCCTTCTCGGCCATCTTCTGCTTCAGCTGCTCGGGCGTGAGACGGACAATGTGTTCGTTCTGGTGGCTGAAGATGTCGTACCTGGCCACGTCGAGGTCCTCGAGCACGATCTCGCGGTCCAGCACCTTCTGTTTCCAGACGGCATGCTCGGCCTCGGCGGCATGGAATTCCGGCATCACTTCGCGGGCGAAGAGATCGAGCGAGGCGCAGATGTCCTCGTGGCTGGTCTTGCCGGCCTGGTTCAGCAGGATCACCTGATCGACGCGGCTGGCCTGGAACTGGCGCAGCTTGCGGCGGATGGTTTCCGGCGAACCGATGAGGCCTGATTCAAGGGCCTTCTTCTCCTCCGGTCCGCCGCGCCATGCCTGGTACTCGTCCCACAGGTTGGAGGTGCCCGGCGCGTCGACGCCTTTGCGGCCGTAATAGGAGAGCGCAAAGATGAAGAACGTCCAGCCCGCCGCCTTGGCCTCGGCCTCCTCGTCGGTGGCGGCGCACATGAAGCCCGACACCATCGCCACGTTGGGATTGCTGGGATAGTCGGCGAGCTTCTTCGAGTTGTTCAAGAGGTTATTGTAGTATTTGTGGACCCACGCGCGCGCCGCCTCGGGCGTCACGAAGGTGAAGCCCAGCGCCCCCATGCCCCACTCGCCTGCCTTGCCGATGGTCTGGATGTTCGAGCAGGCCACCCAAAGTGGCGGATGCGGCTTCTGGAACGGCTTGGGGATCACGTTGCGCGCCGGGAAATCGTAGTACTGGCCGTGGAACTCCCAGCTCTCCTTCGAGAACATCGGGACGATGGCCTTCACGGCCTCCTCCCATCGCTCGCGCTTGTCGCGCACCCGGATGTTGAACGGATGCAGCTCGGCCGGCCCGGCCGCCTCGCCCATGCCCAGCTCGACACGACCGCCCGACAGGAGATCGAGCGTGGCGACCTTCTCGGCGACGCGATGCGGGTTGTTGGTCGTGAGCTGGATCACGCCATGGCCCAGCCGGATCCGCTTGGTGCGCTGGCTGGCGGCGCCGAGGAACACTTCCGGCGCCGACGAGTGCGAATACTCTTCGAGGAAGTGATGCTCGACTTCCCACGCATAGTCGTAGCCCAGCCCGTCGGCGAGCTCGATCTGGGTGAGCGAATCCTGCAGGAGCTGATACTCGCTCTTCTCGCCCCACGGCCGGGGCAGCTGATGCTCATAGAAGATACCGAACTTCATGGCGCGCTCCTCAGGCAGCCTTGCAGAACTTCGAAACGCTCTCGACGAGCCTCGGCACCATCTGCTCGGGCACGTCGTGTCCCCACCCGGGGAAGGTCTCGATCTTCGCACCGGGCACGAGCGCCGCGACGTCGCGCCCGCACTCGACCGGCAGCAGCGGATCGTCCTCGCCGTGCAGCACCAGAGTGGGCACCTTCACCGTCTTCAGAAGCTCGACGCGCGGACCCGAGGCCATGACCGCGAGGTAGTGCCGCGCCGCGCCTTGCGGATAGTAGCGCCGGTCGATGTTGCGTTCGACCAGTGTGCGAAGGGTCGCGGGGTCGGACGGGTAGCCGGGACTGCCGATCAAGGTGCGTAGCTTGATGGCATGGGCGATGAGATGCTCTCGCGCCGGCCCCTCGGCCTGCGCCGACAGCATCGCCAGCGCTTCGGGCTTGCCCATCGGCAGGCCCGGCCGACCGCTCGTCGACATGACGGAGACGAGCGAGCGCGTGCGCTGCGGGTGGGTCGCGGCGATCACCTGGGCGATCATGCCGCCCATCGAGGCACCGACCATGTGCGCGCGATCGATCTCCAGCGCGTCGAGCAGGCCGGTCGCATCGGCCGCCATGTCGGCGAGCAGGTACGGGGTCTCGACCTTCTCGCCCTTCATCAGTCTGGCGAAGGCGCCCATCAGGTCGGGCACGCCCCACCGGTCGAAGTCCGTCGACAGGCCGATATCTCGGTTGTCGTAGCGCACGACGAAGAAGCCTTGGGTGGCCAGCCCCTCGCACAGCGATTCCGGCCAGAGCGTAAGCTGGGCGCCCAGGCCCATGATGAGCAGCAGGGCCGGATCCTTCCGGCTGCCGAACGTCTCGTACTCGATCTCGATACCGTTTGCCTTCGCGCGTGCCACGCTTCCTCCGGGGTTGTGCTTCAGTATCGCCCGCGCCTCGCCGCCCACCAATAGGCCAACGGTCGCCGCAGCGGCCCCAGGGGTCGACCGAGCGAAAGCGCCGGCAACAGGATCGGCAGGGCAGCGGGGTCGACCTTGCGGTGGAGCGCGCGGGCATCGCCCACGAGCTGGTCGCGCTCGGGCCCTTCGCCCATCAGCCAGGCGGCCGCGACCGCGTGGGCCGCCTGTCGCGACGAGGCATCCTCGACCCCCAGCACCGCGAGCTCGAGATCGGCCAGTGCATGGCCGGCACGCATGACGTCGAGCGGGCCCTCGATCTCCTCCTCGCGGGCATCGATCAGAGCGTTAAGGCTCTCTGGCGCCAGCGCGTGCCGCCGCACGGTTTCGCTGAGCGCTTCCACGATCGGTTGGGCCCGCGGCTTCCCCGCTCCGGCCGCTTCGGCCACCGCCTCCCGCCACCATGCGAGCCGGATGCGTGCCAGCATGGGTTCCCGGGTCACGCTGCGCGTACGGCCAAGCTCGTGATCGAACGCCAGCACCGCCAGCAAGCCGCTGCGTCGCGGCTCCGGCGTGAACAGGGCGCCGAGGAAGCGCTCGCGGTCGGCCCCCCGCACGAGGTCGAGGACGTAGCGGTGTGAGGCCTCGGGGGCATGAAAGCTGGTCGGGTTTGGAACAGGCACTGGGCGATAGCTCGATCTGCGACCGTTGAACGCAGGCCGGGTTGGGCCTACAATATGACAATCAGGGATTCACTAATCCCTTCAATAAGATAAAGGGGGATGTTCGACATGGGCGCCATATTTACATCGCTTGGGCGGACCGTTTCTGCAGGCATCGTGCTGCTCATTCTGATCATTGTCGTCGCTGGAGCGGCGACCGGGCAGATGGCCAAGATCGACCATGCTTATGCGGGCGTCATCATGCGCTGGTTGCATGTTGTTTGCGGCATCATGTGGATCGGACTGCTCTGGTACCTGAACTTCGTGCAGGTGCCCACCATGCCGAAGATCCAGCCGGTCGAAAGCCGGACCGCGATCACCAAGTTCATTGCGCCGACCGTGCTCTGGTGGTTCCGCTATGCCGCGCTGGCGACGGTGATTACCGGCCTGCTGCTGGCGGCGATGAACAAGTACATCATCGAGGCCCTGACCCTGCGTCCCGGCTTCATCATGATCGGCGTCGGCATGTGGATGGCGCTGGTGATGGCCTTCAACGTCTGGTTCATCATCTGGCCGAACCAGCAGAAGATCCTCGGTCTCGTCGACGCCACGCCGGAGGAGAAGGCCGCGGCGGCGCCGAAGGCCCTCTACGCCAGCCGCTTCAACACCATGTTCTCGATCGGCATGCTCTACTGCATGGTGGCGCAGCAGAACGCGCCCATCTGACCGACATCGAAACGGACAAGGAAACGGGGCCCCGCGGGGCCCCGTTTGCATTTCAGGGCACCTCTTCCCTGTTCATGGCGCGCCCCCGTTTCATCGGGGAGGCTTCCCCTTTTTCGTGGCGCGATGGGCTCATGTCCGACGGGGGAGATCGAACGGCATGGCCGTCCCGTTACAGCGGAATGAGAGCCGCCGCGACGCGCCGGCCTTCGGCCAGCAGCACGTTGTAGATGCGGCAGGCCGATCCCGTGTCGACGACCTCCAACCCCATGCCGGCATCCTTCAGCAAGGCGCGCATCGCCGGCACGACGAACACCGCGCGCGCGCCGCAGCCCAGCACCAGGAGTTCAGTCGGCACCGCCGCCGCGCGCAAGGGCGCCAGGCTGTCGAGGGAGAGATCCTCGGCGCGCATGACCGTCCAGGGATGGGTGACGGTCGGCGTCACCAGCACCGGAGAGTGCCATTCGCGATCGCTGATCTTGAAGCGGCCGGGACCATAGTTGCGGATATATTGAACCTGCGCCGAATCCGGCGTCGGCAGGGTCTTGTCGGCCGGTCCCGGGAGTGGCGGCTTCACGCCCCGGCCTTCTCCGTCTTGTCGGTCTTGTCCGCCTTGTCGTCTGCCGGACGGAGGCTGTCCGAACGCAGCCCGAGATAGACGAGGCCCGCGCAGGCGACCCAGACCGACGAATAGGTGCCGACGATGACACCCCACAGCATGGCCACGGAGAAGCTCTGCAGAACCGGCCCGCCGAACAGCACCAGCGCCGCGACGGCGACGAAGACCGTCGCCGAGGTCATCAAGGTACGCGACAGCGTCTCGTTGATGCTCTGGTTCAGCAGATCGACGAGCGGCATCTTCTTGTAGCGGCGCATGTTCTCGCGCACGCGGTCGAAGACCACGACCGTATCGTTGATGGAATAGCCCGCGATCGTCAGGACGGCGGCCAGCGCCGTCAGGCTGAAATCGAGCTGGAACAGCACGAAGATGCCGATCGTCGAGATCACGTCATGCAGCATCGCGATCAGGGCGCCGACCGCGAACTGCCACTCGAAGCGAACCCAGACATAGATCGCGATGGCGGCCATCGTCGCTATCACGGCCCAGATGCCGCTCCTCATCAGCTCGTCGCCGATCTTGGGCCCGACCGATTCCGTGCCGCGCATCTCGTAGTTTGCGCCGATCGCGTCCTCGACCTGCTTGATGGCGACCTGCTGGCACCATTCGGCGCGCTGCTCGATCGACATGTCGATCCTGGCGGTGTTGGTCGAGCCGCGCGGGAGCTGGCGTTCCTGGAGGGTGAGGCCGGCGCGGCTCACCGCATCGCGCCAGTTGGCGGCGTCGAGCGGGGTCGGCGACGTGAATTCCACGTCACCGGTTCCTGCCGCACCGGGCTTGACCAGCCAGCCCTGCCCGGCCCGCTTCTGCATCACGCGCTGGGCGCCCGCGACGCACTGGGCGTCGCCTTCCTGGCGCTGGACGCGGATCAAGACCGTGCTGGGATCGCCGAATTCCTGCAGCGAGACCTCACCGACACCGAGGGCACCCACCGTGTTGCGAAGCTGGTCGAGTTCGGCCGTGCCGTCCTTGGCCTTCGCCTGGATGGCGATGCCGCCTCTGAAGTCGATGCCGAAGTTGAGCCCGAACGTGAAGACCGCAGCGATCGACACGATGTTGATCAGGGTCGAGAGGATCAGCGCGGTCCTGCGCTGACCGAGAAAGTCGAACTTCCTCTTGAATGCGAAGACGTGAACAGGCTTCCACATGGCGGCGCCTCAGATCACGAGTTCGGTCGGACGCCGCCAGCGGACCCAGACCGCGAGCAGCATGCGTGTGAAGATGGTCGAGCTGAACATCGAGGTCAGCAGGCCGAGCGAGAGCGTCGTGGCGAAGCCGCGGATCGGGCCGGAGCCGAAGCCGAACAGCAGGACGCCGGCGATCAGCGTCGTGAGGTTGGCGTCGATGATGGCCGACATCGCGCGCTCGTAGCCGGTCGCGAGCGAGCTGAAGGCCGACCGGCCCAGAGCCTTTTCCTCACGCACGCGTTCATAGATCAGCACGTTGGAATCGACGGCCATGCCGACGGTGAGCACGAGGCCCGCGATACCCGGCAGTGTGAGCGAGGCGCCGAGGATCGACATGCCGGCGAACACCATCAGGAGGTTCACCAGCATGGCGAGGTTGGCGAAGCCGCCGAACACCGGGCCGTAGGCCACGAACATGAAGATCGCCACCAGCGCGGTGCCGACGAGCGCCGCGACCGTGCCGGCCTGGATGGCATCCGCGCCGAGATCGGCGCCGACGGTGCTTTCCTGGATGATGGTGAGCGTCGCGGGCAGCGCGCCGGAGCGCAGCAGAAGCGACTGTTCCTGCGTCTGCTGGGTCGTGAAGCTGCCGGTGATGATGCCGCTGCCGCCGCAGATCGCGCTCTGCACGACCGGCGCGCTGATGATCTCGCCGTCGAGCTGGATCGCCAGCCGCTTGCCGATGTTGGCACGGGTGGCGGCGCAGAAGGCGCGGCCGCCGGCCGAATTGAAGGTGAAACTTATGATCGGGCGGCCGCCCTGCTGCTGCTCGAAGGTGGCCTTCGAATCGTCGAGGTCCTCGCCGCCGACCACGACGCGCTTGAGGACCGGCAGGCACTGCGGCTGGTAGCGGCGGCAGATCTGCTCCGGCGAGAGCCGCGGATTGGCGGTCTGGATGTCTTCCCAGGCCTTCGGGTTGGTCCGACGCAACTCCTGCATCCCCTCGCGCGTCGGCACCAAGAAGGTGGTGGGCGGCAAGGTCTGCGGGATGTTCTGGCCGGTCACGGCGATGTCTTCGTTGACCAGGTGGAAGGTGAGCTTGGCCGTCTGGTTGATCTTGCGCTTGAGGTCGGTCGTGTCCTTGATGCCCGGCACCTGCAGCAGGATGCGCTCGTCGCCCTGGCGCGTGATGGTGGGTTCGAGGGTGCCGGTCTCGTCGACGCGGCGGCGAAGGATTTCGATCGACTGGTCGATCACTTCCTTCTTCCTGCGCGTGAGCTCCTGCTCCGAATAGGCCAGCCGGATGGTGTCGCCGGTGCCGGAGACCGCAAGGGAAGGATCGAAAGCGCGAATCGCTTCGATTGCCTTGGCGCGGCTGGCTTCATTGCGCAGGTTGACGATCAAGGCCTTGCCGGGCTCGACCGTTACGTCCTTGAACGGCACCTGCTGCTTGCGCAACTCGGCGCGCACCGAATCGGACAGGTTCGTCAGCCGCTCGTTCAACACGGAGCGCAGGTCGGCTTCCAGCAGGAAGTGAGCACCCCCGCGCAGGTCGAGGCCGAGATTGATGCGGCTGGTCGCATACCACTGAGGCAGGTGCTGGAGCACGCTGGCCGGCAACAGGTTCGGCAGTGCGAACAGCACCGACAGCAGCGTGATGCCGGCAATGACGAGGGTCTGCCAGCGCGGAAGATTGAGCATGCCGACTTCAGCCCTCTCCGGCCGTTATTTCTTGCCGCCGAACAGGCTGCCCAGCAGGCTCTTGCGCTCCGCGGCCGGCGCGGCCGGCGGCAGCATCGGCTTGTCGTCGTCGTCGCTGGCATCCTTGGAGCCGCGCACCGACTCACCGCGCGTCACGATATCGGTGATCGTCTGCTTGATGATGCGAACCCGCACGCCCTCGGCAAGTTCCACCTGGACCTCGTTGTCGGAGATCACCTTGGTGACCAGACCGATGATGCCGCC
>JABMNB010000533.1 GCA_013205335.1 Rhodospirillales bacterium | reverse complement strand
TGCATGGCCACCGAGGTGTCCGCCGACAAGGGCCGCGCCGCCGTCGCTGGCGGAAACCGCGCCGTCGCCTTACGGCTCTGAAGCGCTCAGGCCTGTCGGCCAAGGAAGCGCAGCAAGAGTTCGTTGAAGGCCGCAGGCTCGGTGACGTTGTGCCCGTGCCCGCCATAAGGCGCCACATCGAGCGTAGCATCCGGCAGATGCGCCGCCAGTTCTTCGGACTGGCTGCAGGGCACCAGCACGTCGTCGTGTGCGGCCGACAGAAGAACGGGCAAGCGCAGCGCGCCGAGCTTCGACGTCGCGTCGAAGCGCAGAAGGGCCTCGATGCGGCGGAGCAGGTTGTTGATGCCCTGGAAACCCGAGAGCGCATGGGCGTCCTCCGCCTCCATGCGTTCGGCATTCGCCGCCAGCCAGGTCGCGGGATAGAGGAAGATCGGCTGGGCGCGAACATAGGCTTCGGGACCGGCGCCCTTCAGCAGGGCGACGCGAATCTCGAAGCAGCGCCGTGTATGGGCGTCGGCCGTCGCCCAGCCGTTGACGACGGTGAGGGACCGCACGCGGTTGGGATGTCGCAGCGCCAGATCGACCCCCACAAGGCCGCCCAGTGCGTGACCCACGAAGTGACAGCTCTCCGTCGCCGTCGCATCGAGGATCTCCAGAACCTCGTCGGCCATGTCGGCGATGGCATGGCCCGCCGGAAGTTGGGTCGCGCGGGCGCGTCCCGTGCCGCACTGGTCGTAGGTGATTACGCGATAGCGGGCGGCGAGGGCTTCAAGCTGGGGCGTCCAGTAGCTGGCCGCGCCGCCGCGGCCGGCCGACAGCAGAACTGTCGCGGCGTCCGCCCGGTCGCTTTCGTGGACGTCGAAGATCACGTCTTGCCGATATGCGCGACGGTGGCGATCTCGATCAGCGCGTCCTTCTTCACGAGGCCGCACTGGATGCAGTAGCGCGCCGGCTTGTCGCCGGGGAAGTACTCGGCATAGACGGCGTTGATGGCGGCGTAGTGCGCCCAGTCGGTGAGGAAGATCGAATTGAAGGTGACGTCTGCCATCGTGCCGCCGGCGGCTTCGATCACCGATCGGATGGTCTTCAGCACGTGATGGGTCTGCGCCGTCGGATCCCCGACATGCACCACGTTGGTGTCGGCATCGAGCGGCAGGATGCCGGAGACGTAGACGATGCCGTCGGCCACGACGCCGGGCGAATAGGGCGCCAGCGTCTTGCCGGTGCCGGGCGGGATCACGGGCTTCATGGGCATCAGTCTCGTCCTTCTGTCTCGAGGGCCGTCGCAAGGGTGGGGGCCGCATTGGCCTGCAAGGCGTTGCGGAACGCATCGACCGACGACACCCAGCCGAAGAAGGTCTCGATGTTGAACAGCGACGCCTTCTGGATGTAGTCGGGCCCGGCGTGATGCGTCGCGTCGTGCAGGACGATGCCGAAATATTCGAGGAAGAAGCCGTCGCGCAGGGTCGACTCCACGCAGACATTGGTGGCGACGCCGGTGAAGACCAGCGAGCGGATGCCGCGGGCGCGCAGCACGCTGTCGAGGTTGGTGTTGTAGAAGGCGCTATAGCGCGGCTTGGAAATGACGATGTCGCCCTTCTGCGGCGGCAGCGCCTCGACCAGCTCGTAGTCCCAGCCGCCCCTGGCCAGCAGCTTGCCCTGCAGTTCCGGCCTGGCGCGCATCGTCTTCATCGCGTTCGACTTGTGCCAGTTGGGCGAGCCCGGGCCGCCCGCCTCGACATAGTCGGGATCCCAGCCGTTCTGGAAATAGATCACAGGGATACCGGCAGCGCGCGCCGCCGCCGCGGCCTCACGGATCTTCTCGATGGCCGGTGCGGCGCCCGAGATGTCGAAGCCTGCGAGGTCGAGATAGCCGCCGGGCGAGGCATAGGCGTTCTGCATGTCGACGATGATCAGCGCGGTTTCAGACGGCTTGATCAGCATCGGCTCGGGCCGTGCCTCGAGCAGGCGCGCTTGGGGATCGTCGGGCGAAAAATAGCTGACGGGCTTTGCCATGCCGGAACTCCGTGGTGACCCTGGGGCCGCCACGAAGGGCCAGCAAGAACCTGACCAGTTCGGCCGGGCGACTCGAGTCTTTCCGAGACCGATAGAATCACCACCACCAACCTCATGCTGAGGAGCGGCCGCAGGCCGCGTCTCGAAGCATGGGCACGAGCACCGCGCC
>JABMNB010000058.1 GCA_013205335.1 Rhodospirillales bacterium | reverse complement strand
TTCATGCCGCCCGAGAGTTGCGCCGGCCGCTTGTTCTCCGCACCGCCAAGGCCCACCAGCTCGATGAAGCGCATCGCATGTTCGCGCACCTTGGCGCGATCCCAGCCCGGCCAGCGCGAGGAGACGGCGAAGGCGATGTTGCCCATCACGGTCATCCACGGCAGCAGCGCATGGCCCTGGAAGATCACGGCACGGTCGAGGCTCGGTCCGTCGATCTCGCGATTGTCGACGATGACGGCGCCGCCGCTCGGACTGTCGAGGCCGGCCAGCACGTTCAGGATCGTGGTCTTGCCGCAGCCGGAATGGCCGATCAGGCAGCAGAACTCGCCCTTGTCGACGCCGAACCAGATGTCCTCGAACACGGCCGGCTGGCCGGTCTCACCGAAGCGGCGCGCCAGCCCTTCGACGCTGATCAGGGGACGATTCTCCATGGCGCGCCTATTCCGGATAGGTGACGAGCTTGGCGAGGTACGCCAGGCCCTGGTCGAGCAGGAGACCGACCAGACCGATCAGCAGGATCGCGGTCACGATGTTGGCGATCGAGAGGTTGTTCCACTCGTTCCACACGAAGTAGCCGATGCCGGTGCCGCCCACGAGCATCTCGGCCGCCACGATCACCAGCCAGGCGATGCCGACGGAGATGCGCATGCCGGTCATGATGGTCGGCGCGGCAGCGGGCAGGATCACCTTGAAGGCGGTGCGGATGGGCCCGACCTCGAGGGTGCGCGCCACGTTCAGCCATTCGCGGCGCACGCTGCCGACCCCGAAGGCGGTGTTGATCAGCATCGGCCAGACCGAGCAGATGAAGATCACGAAGATCGAGGAGATGGCGCTGTCCTTGATCGTGTAGAGCGCGAGCGGCATCCAGGCGAGCGGCGACACCGGCTTCAGGATCTGGATGAAGGGATCGAGCGCGCGATAGACCAGCGGCGACATGCCGATCAGGAAGCCCAGCGGCACCGCCACGAGGGCCGCCAGGCCGAAGCCCAGCAGCACGCGGCCCAGCGAATAGGCGAGCTGGATGCCGATGCCCTTGTCGTTGCTGCCGCGGATATAGAAGGGATCGGCGAGGTGCTTCCAGATCGTGGCGCCGATCTCGGCCGGCGTCGGCATCGCCGACTTCGATCCGGTGGCCGCCGCGGCGCCCACCAGCTTGGCATATTCCGGATCCATCGCCGGGCCGGTGGCTGCCGTCGGCATCGTGGCGACCTGCCAGATGCCGACGATCGCCGTGAATATCAGGAGCGACAGCAGGCCCGCCCGCAAGCGGAGCGAGTTCTTCATCGCTGGGGGCGCGCCACTCCAGTGGCGCGATCTTCTTTGACCACCATGCATGACGCGCGACTGGAGTCGCGCGCCCCCAGCACCTGATACGGCTTCATCATCTCAGGTCCGCTTGATGGCGAAACTGTTCAAGTATTCGGTGGGCTTGGTCGCATCGAACGGCTTGCCCATCACCACGATCGTCTTCTTGGACGGATCGGGCGGCGTCAGGCCCATCTCCTTCATCATCGTCGCCGTGTCGGTGGCGAGATAGACGTCCGAGGCAACCTTGGCGTAGTCGACGTCGGCCTTGAGCTGACCCCAGCGCTTCATCTGGGTCATGATCCAGATCGCGAACTGGTTCCACGGGAACGGATCGAAGTCGATGCGGTCGGGGTCCTTCTTCACGCCGCCCAGCCCGTCGGCATAGGTGCCGGTCAGAATCTGCTCCAGCACCGTCTCGGGCTGGTTCAGATAGTTCGTCGGCGCGATCGCCTTGGCGATTTCCTTGCGGTTCTCCTGTTTGTGGGCATAGGCGGTCGCTTCAATGATCGACTTCAAAAGCGCGCGATACGAATTCGGGTTCTGGGTCGCGAATTCCTTGCTGACCGTGAAGGCGCAGCACGGATGGCCGTCCCACAATTCCTTGGTCAGCAGATGGATGAAGCCGATGCCGTCGAACACGGCCCGCTGGTTGAACGGATCGGGGCCGAGATAGCCGTCGATATTGTCGGCGCGCAGGTTGGCGACCATTTCCGGCGGCGGCACCGAGCGGATCGAGATGTCCTTGTCGGGATCGAGCCCGTGTTCGGCCACGTAGTAGCGCAGCAGGTAGTTGTGCATCGAATAGTCGAACGGCACGGCGAAGCGGAAGCCCTTCCAGTCCTTCGGGTTGCGCTTGTCCTTGTGCTTGTTGGCCAGCGTGATTGCCTGGCCGTTGATGTTCTCGATCGCCGGCATCGTCCACGGCACCGGGTTCGAGCCGACGCCCAGCGATATGGCGATCGGCATCGGCGAGAGCATGTGCGCGGCGTCGTATTCCTTGGCCAGCGACTTGTCGCGGATCACCGCCCAGCCGGCCGTCTTCACGACTTCGACGTTGAGTCCCTGCTTGGAATAGAAGCCCATCGGATGGGCCATGATGATCGGCGTGGCGCAGGTGATCGGGATGAAGCCGACCTTGAGGTCCTTCTTCTCGAGCGCGCCGCCTTGGGCGAAAGCCTCGCGGGCAGCGCCGAGTGGCAGCACGGATGATATGGCGGCCATCGCCGTGGCCGCGCCGACCGTCTTCAGGAACTGGCGGCGCTGGGCATCGACCGGGAACACCGCCCGCAGGACGGCGGCATCGACGACCCTGTTCCAGCGCTCCTCCTCTCCGGCCGGCGCCGCCTGCGCCGTCAGGCGGCCATGGTCGGCCTGGGCATGGTTGCCGCCGCAGCTGCAGCCCCGGCGGCCGAGCAGGGCCTTGGGATCGAACGGGTCCTTGAACATCGAAGCCTCCTCCAAGTCTTAACGCCGGCACGTCTTGGCGCCGGGCGCGCTTGGAGGCTGGGGAGGCAAAGCCTGTGCCAACCATCGGAATACCCTCGCAAATGCGAGGTAATCCTGAGGTCACCCCGGCAAGTGAGCAATTAATGCGCATTTATCCCTTCTAGACAAGTAAGGCCGTAGAATGCGATACACCCTTGGTCCGAGGAAATATTCCACAACTCCGGGAGCGGCTACGTGGTGCGCATAAGCGAAGATCTGCGCAGGTGCGTCGTCTTTTTGGGGGGCCAAAAAGAAGGCCCAGCCGATGAAGCCCCCATTGACCCACAGGGCGTTGGGTTTCTTTTAGTAGGGCGACAAGAAGACGGAGGGGGCACCTATCTGGTGACCGCCAAGCATGTGGCCACCAATCTCCATGCGCCTTTTGTGATCCGCTTCAACGAAAAAGGGGGCGGCTCCCGGCTACACCATATTGAGATGCCGGACCATATCCGATGGTCCTTTCACCGGGACCCCGGCGTCGATCTTGCTGTCGCACCGATCGACAGGCCCGAGTGGTCAGACAATCTGGGGTATCACCTGGACGACCTCATCAAGTACCGAGAAATCGCCACAGAAACCGGGCCAGGAGATTCTGTCTACATCAGCGGCCTGTTTCATTTTGTGCACGGCTCAAAGCGCAACCTGCCGGTCGTTTACAAGGGCAGCGTTGCGCTACTCCCGAGCGATGATGACCCGATCCCGGTAGATGGAGCGGCGCCTACCAAAGGATACTTGGTCCAGGCCAATCCGATATCGGGCTGCAGCGGCGCGCCCGTCTGGGTGCCGCGAGCCGTTCAGATTGAGCCACCCCAAGTCGGCAATGAGCGAATTGTGTTCTGGACCGAAGGAAGTCTTACCCTCCTTGGTTTTTGGTCATCTTCTTGGAAGGTTAGAGGCTCGGAGATCGTCGCAGTCGCCCCCGATCACGACAGCAAGGGCGCGCTGGCCCCGCTGGGAATGGGGGTTGTGCAGCCTGCGGAGAAACTGATTGAGATATTCGAGCAAACAGACGTCGCAAAGGAGCGCCGACAGATGCACGAAAGAGCAAAATCCGAACGATCATCTACTCATGATTTTCGCGCGCCACCTTCAGTATCGGCACATCCCGTCACGGAAGGGGACGAACAACACAAAGAGCGTTTCACGGCTCTACTAGACGCGGCCCTTGGAAAGCCCAAACAAGGCGATTGAAAAGTCCGAACGTGCCAAGATCGCGGAAGTTGTAGCGGTACTGATACTCAGCAACGTACTTCCACATATGCTTCTTGGACACGCCGACATTTGTGCCTTTGGTACCCTTCTTGAAGTGCCCCCAAAAGCCTTCAATACCGTTCGTGTGATGAATGCCTGCAACATATTCGTAGGCGCTATGATTGACCGAGAAGTGCGTGTACGGCCCCGCCGTCTCCAGGGTCTTGTAGGCCGACGACTCGTCCGTGTTGATGACGCTGCCGCGCTGAACGTTAGTCAGAATGTAGTGACCTGCCCCCGGGTTTTCGGACCAACGATTAGTTGAGAGACTGGCCTCCGAGAGGAGGCAGGGGATGAAGAAGTCGAAGTTCACGGAAGAGCAGATCGTGGGGATCTTGCGGGAGACGGATCGGGATCCGGTAGCGA
>JABMNB010000532.1 GCA_013205335.1 Rhodospirillales bacterium | reverse complement strand
TGGTCGCGCTGACGATCGGCGCGGTTATCGACTTGCGCTGCAGCAGCCAGGCCAGCGCCACCTGCGCCAGCGTGGCGCCGTTCTTTTCGGCGGCGGCGTCGAGCGCCTTCAGGACGGCGATGCCCTTGGGGTTGATGTACTTCTTCACGCCGGCGCCGCGCTGGGCGTTGCCGACATCGGCCTCGGACCGGTACTTGCCCGTCAGGAAGCCGCTGGCCAGCGAATAGTACGGGATCACGCCGATCCCCTCTTTCAGGCACTCGTCCTCCAGCGCGCCCTCGAACAGGCCACGCTCCATCAGGTTATAGTGTGGCTGCAGGCTTTCGTAGCGCGGCAGGCCCTTCTCCCGGGAGATCTTCGCGGCCTCCGCGAGGCGCGGCGCCTCGAAGTTCGACGCCCCGATCACGCGCAGCTTGCCGGCCTTGATCAGCTCGCCATAGGTCGAGAGCGTCTCCTCCTGCGGCGTGTCCTTGTCGTCCTTGTGCGACTGGAAGAGATCGATGCGATCGGTGTTGAGCCGCTTCAGCGAGGCGTCCACCGACTCCCGGATGTTCTTTGCCGAGAGCGCACCGCTCGGCAGGCCCATGCCGCACTTGGTGGCGAGCACGATCTTCTCGCGCTTGGACGGGTCCTTCTTGAGCCAGGTGCCGATGACCGTCTCGCTCTCGCCGCCCTTGTTGCCCGGGAACCAGCGCGAATAGACGTCAGCTGTGTCGACGAAGGAGAAGCCGGCATCGACGAAGGCATCGAGCAGCTGGTGCGACGTCCCTTCGTCGGCCGTCCAGCCGAAGACGTTGCCGCCGAAGGCGATGGGGGCGAATTCGAGGTCGGACTTTCCGAGTTTGCGCTTTTGCATCTGTAACTCCTCTGGAGATTTAGCCGGCGGCCCTTGTTGCGGCGGTGGCGGGCTCGCTGGGGTTCTCGGTAGCTTGCGGCGGTGCCGCGGGCGTCGCCGGCAGCGGGAACGGATAGTTGTTGCCGCTGGCGAACTGGAGGCCGAGCGCGGGGAACTGCTCGTACATCCTCCGGATCACCATGCGCTGGACCAAGGTCGGGTTCTTCGGACGCGCCATGAACTTGAAGCGCACGATCACCGAATTGTCTTTGATATCGACGACTCCCTGCATCTTGGGCGGATCCAGCAGAATGGGCTTGTAAGCTGGCTCCTCCATCATCGCGAGGCCGATCTTCTTCACCGTCTTGCGCAACAGCTCTATGTCGGTGCCGTTGGCGAAGGCGATATTGAACTTCACCACCGTCCAGTCGCGGCTGAAGTTGGTGATATGGCCGACCTGGCCGAACGGCACGATGTGCAGCTGGCCATTCTGGTGGCGCAGCTTGAGGGACCGCACGCTGAACCCCTCGACGGTTCCCTTGACCTTGCTGCAGTCGACATATTCGCCGATGCGAAACGAATCTTCGGCGAGGAAGAAGACGCCCGACACGATGTCGCGGACCAGCGACTGGCTGCCGAAGGAAACGGCGAGGCCGAACACCGAGGCGCCGGCGATCAGCGGCGTAATGTTGACGCCGAGTTCCGACAGGACCAGCAGGCTGCCAATGACGACAATGGTGGCGCCCGCAACGACGCGCAGCAGCGGCATCAGGGTGCGCAGCCGGGAGGCCGCGACCTGGACCTCCTCCTCCGAGTCCCCCGAGACGTCGGCCGAGGGCAGCGGATTGGAGGCGATGTAGGAGTCCATGCGGTACTTGATGAACCGCCAGCCGGCATAGATCGCCACCGTGGTGATCGCCGCCATCTTGGCCCCGCGATCGTGCGCCACCCACTCGTCGGGCGTCGCAGCGGCCAGCACGCGGACCATCAGCGCTTCTGCAATCAGGATGGCGACATAGAGGCGCACGAACAGACGCAAGCAGTCGGCCACCACGTCGCCCGCCATCGGCAGCTCGGAGACGATGTGGCGCGTGATGCGGTGCATCAGCGTCTCGAACAGCAGCAGGGCGATCAGCGCCGATTCGATGACGGACAGGCCCCGCGCGGCCGTGCCGCTCTCGGTCAGCGCGGCATAGACGGAGGCGACCCCCAGGAGCACGTAGAAGGCGAGGCCGCCCATCCACCAGTTGCGCGCCGCATCGAGCTTGAGCTGGCGGCTGAAACCGGTCGGCGGCACCATGGCGGTCAGCCAGGTGGCCATGTCGAAGCGCCAGCGCCAGACGACCCCGACCAATAGCCCAGCAATCACCGGCACGTAGAGGATGATGGCGGCACTCGTCATCTCGCGGTTTGCGCCCGTCGCCTCGAGGGCGCGTGCCGCGAGGCTGCCCAGCAACGGCAGCAGAATCACGAAGTCAAGGGCGACCAGCAGGCGGCGCGCCGTGCCGTCATCCACCGGCGCGATCCGGCCCTCCGTCAGGTGCGGGCGCAGGAAGGCGCGGAACATCAGATTGAAGCCGCGCCAGTAGACGAGCGCGTGCAGCACCATCTGGCCGAGCCGGGATCCCAGGCCGTCCGACGGGCCGAGAAGCCCCAGCATCAGCCGACCCGCAACGGCCAGCGCCACCAGCGCCAGCGCGTCGAGCAGCAGCGCACGGAAGAAGGCGCGCAGCGGCGTCTTGCTGGCCAGCCGGTCGAAGGCACTGACCCGCGCGCGGCTCAGGATCAAACGGGTAATGAACTCGGCGATCAGGCCGGCCGCGACGAGGCCGACCAGGAGGAGTGCCGTGCGGCCGCCGATCGTCTGCGGCAGGGCCACGAGATGCGCACCGAGTGCCGGAAGCTGCGCGACAGTGAACTCGAAACGCTCGGTCATCAGCAACAGGAACCCGGCCGTCGCGCTATGGCCGCCGGTCACCGTCTGGGCCGTCGCCGGAAACGCCCAGGTGGCGGCTAGAGCGCCAATCGCGGAGGCGCCGCTCCAGCTTGACCGCTTCATCGATTCTCCCCCAAAGAATGTCTCATCGAACCTAGGCCAGTTGGCGCCCAGCCGCCAGAATACACGACAGGAGAGACGCCCCGATGCTCGGCCTCATGCAGGATCGCCCGCTTCTGATTTCGCAGCTCATCGAGCACGCCGCCCTCAACCATGGCGACACCGAGATCGTCTCGCGCACCGTCGAAGGCCCGATCCACCGTTACACCTATCGCGATGCGAACAAACGCGCAAAGAAGGTCGCCGAGGCCCTGCTCGCCCTCGGCATCAAGGTCGGCGACCGGATCGGAACGCTGGCCTGGAACGGCTACCGCCACTTCGAACTCTATTACGGCATTTCAGGCATGGGCGCCGTCTGCCACACGATCAACCCGCGGCTCTTCCCCGAGCAGATCGTCTACATCGTCAATCATGCCGAGGATCAGCTCCTCTTCGTCGACCTCAACCTGCTGCCGGCTGTCGAGAAGCTGCTGCCGCAGATGAAGGGCGTGCGCCACGTCGTGGCGATGACCGACCGGGCCCACCTTCCCAAGGACTGCAATATCCCCAACTTGCTGGTCTACGAGGATCTGATCGCCGACAAGCCCGGCACCTACGAATGGCCGGCGTTCGACGAGCGCACAGCCTCGTCGCTCTGCTACACGTCGGGCACGACGGGCAATCCCAAGGGCGTCCTCTATCACCATCGCTCGACCATCCTGCACGCCTATGGCGCGGCGCTTCCCGACACGCTCAACCTTTCGGCTCGCTCGGTCGTGCTGCCGGTCGTGCCGATGTTCCACGTCAACGCCTGGGGTCTGCCCTATTCAGCCGCGCTCGTCGGCGCCAAGCTCGTCTTCCCCGGTGTCGCGCTCGATGGCGCCAGCCTGCACGAGCTGTTCGAGACGGAGCGTGTCACGTTCACCGCCGGCGTGCCGACCGTGTGGCTCGCGCTGCTGAACCACATGAAGGCCCACAAGCTCACGCTCTCCACCGTTAAGTACGCCGTGATCGGCGGCTCGGCCGCCCCGCCCGCCATGATCGAGACCTTCGACAGGGAATTCGGTGTCGAGGTCCTCCATGCCTGGGGCATGAGCGAGATGAGCCCGCTCGGCACGGTCAACCATCCCAAGGAGAAGCATAACGACTTCTCGCCCAAGGACCTGCTCGACGTGCGTCTGAAGCAGGGCCGCCCGCCCTACGGCGTCGAAATGATGATCGTCGACGACGCCGGCAAGGAACTCCCGCGCGACGGCAAGGCGTTCGGCGATCTGCTGGTGCGCGGCCCCTGGATCACCTCGGGCTACTTCAGGGGCGAAGGCGGCGAGGTCCTGCGCGAAATCGGGGGCAAAGGCGGCGACTGGTTCGCCACCGGTGACGTCGCCACCATCGATCCCGACGGCTATATGCAGATCACCGACCGCTCCAAGGACGTGATCAAGTCGGGCGGCGAATGGATCAGCTCGATCGATCTCGAGAACGCGGCCATGGCGCATCCCGCCGTCGCCGAGGCCGCGGTGATCGGCATCGCGCACCCCAAGTGGGACGAGCGGCCCCTGCTGATCGTCCACAGGAAGCCCGACGCGCAGATCGACAAGCAGGAGCTGGTAGAGTTCCTCGCCACCAAGGTCGCCAAGTGGTGGCTGCCCGACGACGTCCAGTTCGTCGACGCCATTCCCCACACCGCCACCGGCAAGATCCTGAAGACCCGCCTGCGCGAGGACTTCAAGGATTACAGGCTGCCGACGGCGTAGAGGACACCGTCGTCCCGAGCCTCGGTCCGCGAGGCTCCAGTCGGCACGACGGGCTTAACTCAATGTCGCCCAGAGAAACAGCAAGGTCGCGGCGATGCCGAGCATCGTGCGCTTGGCGTGCAGCTTGCCCCAGCGGCGCAGCAGCGTGTGGCTGTCCTCGCCGGCATCATCGAGGGCGATCGCCTTCAGCTCGTTGTTGACAGGCATGATCATCAGGGCCGTGTAGGCCCAGTTGGCCCCCATCAGGATGGCACCGACAATGTAGAGTTCGTCGCGGCTCTGCCACCACGCCGCAATGCCGAGCAGAAACCCCAGGGCGGCAAGCGTGCCCTGCATGATGGCGCCGCGCCTGTAGGCGGGCTTCCACTGCTGGAGCTGCGCGCGGTCGTCGAGTTCGGACCGCGCCGGGTGCTCTGCGAAGCTCACGTAAAAGGCCGCGCCGGCAAAAAGCGCCGCCGTCACCAGGGCCAGAATTCCGAAGATCATGACATTCCTTCCGCACACGCTGGACCGCAGCGCCGTGACGGCATTATCGTCCGTTCCGGGCACAATTGGGAGCCCGAGGAGGAGCTTACGTGGCCACCGAAACGATTCCCGTCATCGATCTCGGCCCCTACCTCGCGGGCGAGCCCGGCGCGATGGACCGCACCGCAAGGGAGCTGCGCTTCGCGCTGACCGAGATCGGCTTCTACTTCATCGTGAACCACGGTATCGCGCGCGAGAAGATCGCGGCCATGTTCGCAGAAGTAAAGCGCTTCCACGCCCAGCCGGTCGACAAGAAACTCGAGCTCAAGCTCGACCAGCACAATACCGGCTACCTGCCGATGCGCGGCAACACGCTGCGCACCTCGACCGTCCAGACGGGCACCAAGGCCAACCTGAACGAGGCCTTCTTCGTGAAGCGTGAGATGGCGCCGGATCATCCCGACGTGTTGTCGGGCCGCCGCTTCCGCGGCCTCAACCGCTGGCCCGACCTGCCGGGCTTCCGCGATACCGTGGTCGACTACTGCAACGACATGGAGCGGCTGGTGCAGAAGATGGTGCGTCTGTACGCCCGCGCCCTCGACCTGCCGGCCAACTATTTCGACACGGCCTTCTCCGAGCCGATGTTCTCGATGCGCATGACGCACTATCCGCCGCAGGAGGGACCGGTCGACGACGAGTTCGGCCTGGCGCCGCATACCGACACCAGCTTTCTCACCCTGCTGGCGCCGAACGAAGTACAGGGCCTGTCGATCCGCAGCCAGAGCGGCACCTGGATCGACATGCCGGCGATCGACAATGCCTATGTCGTGAACGGCGGGCAGATGCTGCAGCGCTACACCAACGACCTCTTCCTGGCGACGCCGCACCGCGCCATCAACAAGACGGCCGGCGCCCGCTATGCCCTGCCCTTCTTCTGCGACAGCGGCATCGACTGGCCGGTCGCCGCCGTGCCGACCACGGTCGGTCCGGACAAGCCGCCGAAATATCCCACGACCTGGTACAGCGATTACATGACCTGGTACCTGAAGCGAAACTACGACGTGCTCAACACGGAGGCCCAGCAGGCCGCCGAATGAGCACGCGCGCCGACGCCATCCCGATCATCGATCTCGGCCCCTGTTTGGCGGGCGAATCCGGCGCCATCGAGCGCGCCTCCCGGGAACTGCGCGCAGCGCTGACCGAAATCGGTTTCTATTTCGTCGTCAATCACGGCGTGCCGCCGGATCTGATCCGCAACACCTTCCATCAGGCTGCACGGTTTCATGCCCTGCCGCTGGATCGCAAGATGGAGGTCAGGATCGACAAGCATAACGTCGGCTACCTGCCGATGCGTGGCGATACGCTGCGCACCTCCACGGTCCAGACCGTCACAAAGCCCAATCTCAACGAAGCCTTCTTCGTCGCGCGCGATCTCCCGGCCGACCATCACGACGTCGTGGCCGACCGGCGTTTCCGCAGCGCCAACCAGTGGCCGTCGGACCTGCCGGACTTTCGCGAGGGCGTCGTTGCCTATTGCGACACCATGGAGCGGCTGGTCCGCAAGCTGGTGCCGCTCTATGCCTGTGCCCTCGGCCTGCCCTCGACATACTTCGACACGCCCTTCGCCGAGCCACAGTACAAGCTGCGCATGACGCACTATCCGAATCAGCTGGCCCTCGCCGACGATGAGTTCGGCATTGCCCCGCACACCGACACGAGCTTCCTCACCCTGTTGGCGCCCAACGATGTGTCCGGCCTGTCGATCCGCAGCCGGGACGGGCGTTGGATCGAGGCGCCCGTGCTGCCCGACGCCTACCTCGTGAACGGCGGACAGTTGCTGCAGCGCTGGACCAACGATGTCTGCCTCGCCACGCCGCATCGCGCCGTCAATCGCAGCGGCGGCGAGCGCTATGCACTGGCCTTCTTCTGCGACAACGCCATCGACTGGCCGGTCGCGGCCGTGCCGACAACGGTAGGCCCCGACAGACCGCCGAAATACCCGACGACCTGGTACACCGACTACATGCTCGAGTATCAGAAGCGGACCTACGACCTGCTGAATTCCGACCCGAAAGCCGCCGAATGAGCGACGCGATGAAGCTCGGGCCGGTGATCCCGATCCTGCGCATATTCGATGTCGCCAAGGCGAAGGAATTCTACCTCGACTTCCTGGGCTTCACCTGGGACTGGGAGCATCGCTTCGACGACAATGCGCCGGTCTACGCGCAGATTTCCCGCGCCGGCGTCGTGCTCCACCTCAGCGAGCATCACGGCGACGGCGCGCCGGGTGCAGCCATGATGATCCAGACCAGCGGCATCACTGCTTTCCATCGTGAACTCACGGAGAAGAAGTACCGTTTTGCGCGGCCGGGCCTCGAGGATCGGCCCTGGGGCGCCCGCACGGTGACCGTGACCGATCCGTTTGCCAACAAGCTTACGTTCAACGAACCGAACGACTAGACTTTGCGTACCATCGGCGCAAAGCCGGGGCTCGGGAGGACCATGAGACAATGAGCGGGGCGACACTCGCGCGCGTCGAAGCCCACGTCTTCCGCACGCCCATCGAGGAGCCGGTTCGCACCTCCTTCGGCACCATGACCGAGCGGGTCGCGGTCTTCGTCCGGGTCGAGGATTCCGATGGCGCCCGCGGCTGGGGCGAGATCTGGTGCAACTTTCCCAATGCCGCCGCCGAACATCGCGCGCTGCTGTTCGCCGACATCGTGGCGCCACGCGCGCTGGGCAAGTCGCTCGACGATCCGGTCCACCTGTGGGGCGAGATCGACCGGGCGTTGCATGTGCTGCGCGTGCAGAGCGGCGATGCCGGCGCGCTGTCCGCTGCCGCAGCCGGCCTCGACCTCGCAATCCACGACCTGCGGGCGCGCAAGCGCGGCCTGCCCCTTTGGCGGGCGCTGGGCGGCACCGACACCGCACCGTTGCCGGTCTATGCGTCGGGTCTGAACCCCGGGCGTGCCGCCTATGACACGATGGGACGCATGCGCGCCGGGGGTTATCGGGCCTTCAAGATCAAGGTGGGCTTCGGCGAGGCGACCGATCTCGGCTCGCTCCGGCCGGTTGCGCACGAACTGCAGGTGGGCGAGCGGCTGATGGTCGACGCGAACCAGGGCTGGGACCTGCGCGCCGCGTGCGCTCTCGTCCCCAAGCTCGCCGAGTTCGGGCTGGGCTGGATCGAGGAGCCGCTGATGGCCGACCGTCCCCTGTCGGAATGGACCCAGGTTGCGGCCGTGGCGCCGACCATGCTCGCCGCCGGCGAGAATTTGCGCGGCGCAGGGCCCTTCCAGGAGATGATCGACAGCGGCCTTTTCGGCGTGATCCAACCGGATGCTGCCAAGTGGGGCGGCCATTCGGGCTGCCTGCCCGTCGCCCGCGCGGCCCTGGCTGCCGGCCG
>JABMNB010000531.1 GCA_013205335.1 Rhodospirillales bacterium | reverse complement strand
ATCTACCGGGTCGAGGAGCGGCAGGCCAGAGGTGACGCCAAGGCCGTCAAGCGGGCCCGGCGGCGGGTCGCACAGAGGGTCTGACCAGGCCCTGGCGGCCTTCATCCGCTCCGAGGCCCCATGGCGGTGGTGTGCGCTCACCCGCCGCGAGCGCGATGAAACTTCCAAAGAGCTCACGCACGACATCGTCAACTATCTGACTGAATACGCACGGGAGAATCCCGGTTATGCGGCCCTGGGCTGCATGGCCGTCGGATTCTTCCTGGGCTGGAAGCTCAAGCCTTGGTAAAGGTCGCTTGTCAAGGCGCGCCGCGCTCTAGAATCTTTACGCAGCAGCGCAGCGAGCCGCCATACATGGCGCTCGTGGTCAACCCCGGCACCTTGCGTACTTGATATCCGAGCTTGGTCCACGCAGCGCGCGCGGCGTCGTCGAACGCGGGCCAGCCATACTGCGGAACGTAGACGGTGGGTCGCCCGTCGCGCGTCTCCACCAGCACATTGTTATAGGTCAAGCACGGATATTCGGGCAGCGGCTTTTCGACAGCGCTGACCGAGACGGGTGGCGATCCATCGGCCAAGGCTGTTGCAAACAGGTCTAGGAATGGCAGGCGCTCTACGATGAACCCGCGCGCGCCGAGATCGGCGGCCAGCCGATCGAGCGCCGGCCCCGCCGCAGCGCTTTCAGCGATGGCTTGACGAGTGCGGCCGACAACCTGTGGCCGGCGAATGGTCTTGCCCGCCAGGTCGTGCAATTCTTCGATATCGGCACGTCCGAAATAGACCTGTTCGCACTGCCGTTCAAAGGCTTCGACCTCTTGCGGAGCATCAACAAGCTGTGCTTCGGCCAGCTTAGCGCCCCAACTGGGGTCGGCCAACGCCAACCGATTTTCGCCCAAGGGGGTGAGCATCATATCGAGATGGCCAATCGGTTGTGGCACCGGACCGACGACCAGCACCGGCCGCCCAAGTTCGCGCTCGAACGTGCGGACGATCTCGTCTTCCGATTGATTCAATTGCTGGGCGTTGAGACGGACCGTGTTTCCGCCGATGAAGATAAGCGCATCGTCGGCGACCAGGTTACCCCCTTCAAAGCTCAAGGCCGATTCAATACGCTCCCAACCCAGGAACCGTGCGACCACTTGCGGAACCAGTCGATCGTCGGCGCGATCAAAGTGGCGGGAGACAAGCAGGCGACTCTTTCCCTGGGCATCGCGCAGCACGATAAACGGATCTTGCGGCCAAATGGTGACGGCCATCTCGCCGGGCAACTCCAGAAACGTCACGCGATCGGGCCAAGGATTGGATGCCACCGTGAAAGCCCCCGGATCGTTCATCAACAAGATCATGCGCACTTGTGGCGGCAAGGCGTTGACGATTTGGCCGACCAGGTCGGTATTGCGGAGCGTCGCGCGGCGGGCGCTGTTGACGCAGCAGAGGGCCAGGGTCGGCGGCGAACCGATGTCGGGCAAGATGGCGAAATCCGCCGCACGGGACTGCGCCGCCGGCGCATGGAGCCCGTCGGCCCGATCGCCCATAAGCCAATAGACGATGCCGGCGGCGATCAGCAACAGCGCGGCCGAGACTTGAAGTTTGGCTGCCATGGTTTCAGCCGGCGCGCGGGCGACGGCGACCACGCACTAGCCGCCACAGCAACAGCGCGCCGCCCGAGCCGAGCAGAATGCCGCTGGCCGGTTCGGGCACTGGAAGGCCGCCGATGGCATAGATGCTGTTGACGTCAAGCACGGCCCAGACATAGCTCTCGGCGGAACTGAAGCCGTAATGGCCAAGAATAAAATCGGCCCGTTGATCGGCCAAGCGGCGCACATCGGCACGCCGCACATTGCGGATCGCGCGACGGGCACGAACCCAGCGTGCGCTCGATTCGTCCAAGCGAAACAAGCGCAGCGAGATTCGTCGAAGTCCCAGCCGGCGCACCCCGCGCACGTCGTATTCCATGCGGCAGCGAACTCGCTTTTCGCCCTCGAGGGTTGTATGGACGTCGAGCGTGCCATCCAGCAACACGAATCCGGCTGCCACTGTTTCGCCGATCTTCGGCACTGTCTCGGAACGAAACTCGATCGTCACTTGGCCTGATTCGGAGGACTTATTCAGGAAGCGAATGCCTGTATCGTTCGATTCGCGGGGTTCGCTTACCTTCAGAAACACGTCGCTGCCGGGCGTCCCGGCAGGTTGCACCGTTACGGTAAGCGGCCCGCCGCGGCCAGAATTGGCCAGCAGGGCGATAACCAAAGAGAGGAGCAGCGTGGCAAAGGGACGTGGGACAATGCAGAGGGACATCGGTGGCAGCTTTCTGGCAAATGGCAGGTGGTTCGAAATGGGCGTAACTCGCACATCCCTACGCCGCAGTCTTCCTGTATAGCCGTGTTTGCTCAGTTTGTACGTGGT
>JABMNB010000530.1 GCA_013205335.1 Rhodospirillales bacterium | reverse complement strand
CTTCTGCACCGCCTTGGCGCTTTGCCCGGCCTGCGAGGAGTGCGCTTCATCCACGATCACCGCGAAGCGTTCGCCCGGCAGCTCGCCCATGCTTTTCAGGATCACGCCGAACTTTTGCAGCGTGGTCACGATGATGCGTTTGCCGTCCTCCAGCGCCCGCTTGAGATCCTTCGAGGTCATGCCGTCGTCGCTGGCGATGTTCACCAGCATCCCCGGCGTCTCGATCACTTGGCCCAGCGTGCGTTGGAGCTGGCGATCGATCACCCGGCGGTCGGAGATCACGATCACCGAGCTGAAGACCGGCTTGCCGTCCTTCGTGTGCAGAGTGGCGAGGCTGTTGGCCAGCCACGCGATGCAGTTGGTCTTGCCGCTGCCTGCGCTGTGCTGGTTCAGGTAACGCCGACCCGCTCCGTGCTTCTGGGCATCCGCGCACAGCTCGCGCACGCAGGTCAGTTGGTGAAAGCGCGGGAAAATCTGCCGCTGTTTGTCGGTCTTCTTGCCCTTGTCATCCAGCACGTCCACCACGCGGATGAAGCGTTGGATCAGGTCGAGGATGCGCGGCTTCTGCCACACGTCCTGCCACAGGTAGCTCGTCGCATATCCGGTCTTGCATGGCGGATTGCCCGCACCGCCGTCGTAGCCTTGGTTGAAGGGCAGGAACTGCGTCTTGGCCCCGGCGAGTTCGGTGGTCACATAGACCAGATCGTTATCCACGGCAAAGTGGGCCAGGCAACGCTTGAAGCGGAACAGCGGCTCCTTGGGATCGCGGGTGTCTTTGTATTGCTTGATCGCGTGGCTGATGTTTTGGCCAGAGATCTGGTTCTTCAGCTCGATGGTGAAAATAGGCAGGCCGTTCAAGAAGATGCCCATGTCGAGCGACTTCTCGTCGGCTTCCGAGAACTTCACCTGCCGCTGGATGTGCAGGAGGTTTTCCTGATACAGCCGCCGACTCTCCTCCGCCACCGGGTTGGTGGGCTCGAAGTAGCATAGGGCGAAATGCCCTCCCCCGTGGATGTCGAAGCCGCGCCGGAGGGCATGCAGCGTGCCTTCCTTGTCCACCACTTCCTTGATGCGCTTGAGCAGGTTGCGCGTCGCCTGCCCCTTGTCGCCGATCAACTCGCAGTAGTCGGCCCACTTCTTGGTTTGTGTGGCGCGGATGAAGGAAATGACCGTCTCGGGCCGCAGGCACAGAGTCTTGTCGTAATCCGCCTGCTGGGCGGGGAGGAAGCCATGCGTCTTAAGCAGGACGGCTTCAATGTGTTCTTCAAACGCGGATTCGGACGTGATTTTGGCCATGGTTAGTTCTTCGGTTGGCGCACGTCTATCTGCCCGGTGACGGCGGCGGAGATGAGCGCGGTGCGGCGTTCTTGCAGGAGGTCGATGGCGCGTTGCGCTTCGGCGGTGAGGGTGTCGAATTTGAGGAGTTCGGTGTCTAGGTGTTCGACAATGGCGCGTTGTTCAGCAAGGGAAGGAAGCTCAATCTTCTGGGCGGAAATTTGCCCTTCATTCATTGATGGAACGGCACCCGGATTGACAATTAGTTCAAGGTCGAGAAGTGGTAGAACATAGAGGAGAAATTCGACCGAAGCGGAAACATCCAAGTTCATTCCCATCAAGTTGTTGTCGATGCAGGAAGGTTGACCAAGGAGCCGGTAGCGCTTCAGGAGTAAGGCAGCGCCAACTTTGGCGAATACGATAGTGCCAGCAGGAAAAACAAACGCTCGGAGTTCTTTGACAGTATCTACGGTGACGGTGTGATTTGCCTGCCTCATGATTCGCGCACCATCTGCGTTCACCATGTCTCCGACCTTGAAGAATGGAATCTCGTTTTGTGTCTGTCCTTGGTATGTATCTGGAAAGCCAGCCCCACCTTTGAAGCGGGAGAAAATCCCTAGTTTCAGCACCTCCCACCCCGCAGGCACATCGCCGAGCCATTCGATGCCGGAAGGCTTCATGGGGGCGTGGGGGTTGAGGCCTTTGGTGACGGCGTGGGAGATGACGGCTTGGCGTTTTTCTTTCAGCAGTTCCATCAGCCGCCGCTGCTCCGCCACCAGCCCATCAATCTTCCCCGTCTCCCGGTCCAGAAACTCCAGCACTTGATTCAACTCATCCACCGGGGGGACTGCCACGCGGATCGAGCCAACAGTGTCAGTGTTTAAGTTCAGTTGAGTGCCCCACTTTCCAAGCCCACCGTAACAAATTCCGGCTTCAAAAATGCGGTAAAGAAATCGAGGGGCGATTTCCAAGGTTGGAAAGTAAACGAAGCCGTCATGGATACACGCCTTGATTGCAGCAATGCAGGGTTTGCCAACTGTGCCTGCGATGCTGACGAAAAGTTCTCCGGGCGAAATCTTAACGCTCAGCGAGCTACCTAACTGCGAAAGACGTTGAGTCGTTTCGTTGAGGTCGCCGTCGCACGCTGAAACATCAGCGATGCGCACCCACGCATATTCGCCTTCCTCGTCGAAATACTTCGGATCGTCGATAGGCCGTGGAGAAGCCCCACGCTTCACTGGCGAAAGCCACTTGATTGGCACCACACCCCACCCTTCCGGCACGTCCCCCAACCATTCCACCCCGCTGGGCTTGTATTTCGGATAACGCGGGAAGCTCATTGGGTCAGCCCCCCAATCATCGTGAGAATGCGGTCGGTGGTGGCTTTCAGGTCGGCATCAATCGCGCTGAGGG
>JABMNB010000529.1 GCA_013205335.1 Rhodospirillales bacterium | reverse complement strand
GGCACCAGCCCGATCGTGCGACCGGCCTTGCGATACCCCGCCACGGCACGGCGCAGATCCGCCACGCTGCGGACGACGAGAAGGCCGTGGTCGGTCGGTGTGTTCATTTGAGGCCTCTCCGCATTGACGAGCCCGCCGCGTAGACCATGCCCGCGGCAAAAATGGGACGCGCAATCTATAGGAAGAGGACCGAAAGCATCAGGCCCCGCCCCGGTCCGGGACCGGGATGCGAACCGGTGACCGGGCCGGCAAGATACTTTGGTAGAAATTGGAGCGGGCGAAGGGATTCGAACCCTCGACCCCGACCTTGGCAAGGTCGTGCTCTACCCCTGAGCTACGCCCGCGCTCCGTATCCGGCTGGGTAGGTGTCCGGAAGGCGGCGTTGATAGGGCTTTTCCGTACCCTTGGCAAGGGGCTGCCAAGCCCGTCATCGGCGCGCCAGAAGATGCTGCAGATACTTGCCGTACTCGCTCTCGCGGATCGGGTGGATCAGCTTTTCGAAGGCGCCATCGTCGATGTAGCCCTTGCGCCAGGCGATTTCCTCCGGGCTGCCAATCTGCAGTCCCTGCCGCTCCTCGACCGTCTCGACGAACTGGGCCGCCCGCAGCAGGCTCGACGGCGTGCCGGTGTCGAGCCAGGCATAGCCGCGGCCCAGCCGCTCCACGGTTAGCTGGCCCGCTTTGAGGTAATGCGCATTGATGTCGCTGATCTCCAGCTCACCGCGCGCCGAGCGCGGCACCTGTGTGGCGACGTCGCAGACATCTGAATCGTAGAAATAGAGGCCCGTGACCGCCCAGTTCGACCTGGGCTGCTTCGGCTTCTCGACGATGCTGATCGGCCGCTGCCCGGCATCGAATTCCACGACACCATATGCGGTAGGGTCGGCCACCCAATAGGCATAGATCCACGCGCCCCTGCCGCCGGCGCCGCGTGCTGCGACCTCGGGAAGCGAATCTCCATAGAAGAGATTGTCGCCCAGGATCAGGCCGACCCGCGAATTGCCGATGAAGCTGCGGCCGATGATGAAGGCTTCTGCGATGCCGCCCGGCTTGAGCTGCGGCTCGTAGCTTATGTCGATGCCCCATTGCCGGCCGTCACCGAACAGGCGGCGATAGGCTTCGACGTCACCCGGATTCACGATCAGCAGGATGTCCCTGCATCCCGCCAGCATCATGGTGGTGAGCGGGTAATAGACCATCGGCTTGTTGTAGACCGGGAGGAGCTGCTTGTTGGCTGCCCGAGTCATGGGGTAGAGCCGCGTGCCGCTGCCGCCGGAGAGAACGATGCCTTTCATCCCAGCCATGTAACGCGCACCCATGCTTGACCCGCAACAACTATTCGCCCGGCTCGACGCGCTCGGCATCGCCCATCGCACCATCGAGCACCCGCCGGTCTACACGGTCGAGGAAGCCAAGGCGCTGCGCGGCGACCTGCCGGGCCACCACATCAAGAACCTCTTCCTGCGCAACAGGAAGGAAGAGATGTGGCTGGTCGTGGCGCTGGAGGACCGCGCCATCGACCTCAAACGCCTGGGCGAGCGGCTGGGCGCCGGCAAGTTCTCGTTCGGCAGCCCGGACCGGCTGCGGCGCCATCTCGGCGTCGAGCCGGGCTCGGTGACGCCGCTCGCCGTCATCAACGACCCGGAGCATCAGGTCCGGCTGGTCCTCGACCGCGGCCTCACCGGGGACGGGCCGATCAATGCCCACCCGCTGGTCAACAGCATGACCACGGCGCTGGGCTTCGCCGATCTGCTGCGCTTCTTCGAGGCCACCGGCCACACGCCGGAGTGGCTCGACTTTCCGGTTTGACGTTATATTATAACGAAATGATCTTCCGTCCGCTTCTTCTGGCCCTGAGCCTGTTCGCCGTTTCCCTGCCGGCCTCGGCGCAGACTCCCATCAAGGCCGTGGCGACCTTCTCGATCCTGGGCAACCTGCTGGCCGAGGTGGCCGGCGACAAGGCCGAGCTGTCGGTCGTGGTCGGTCCCGACATCGACGCCCATGCCTATCAGCCGCGCCCCAGCGACGCGCGCGCGCTCGCCGATGCGAAGGTGCTGGTGAGCAACGGGCTGGGCTTCGAGGGCTGGATCGACCGCCTCGCCAAGGCGGCACCCTTCAAGGGCAAGGCGGTCGTGGCGTCGACCGGCGTCGCGACCGTTCCCGCGGCGCCCGGCGGCGGACACGCCCATGGCCATTCCCACGGGCACGGGCCCGACCCGCATTGCTGGCAGGACGTCCAGCGTGTCCGTACCTATGTCGCGAACATCGCCAAGGGACTCGCCGAAGCCGATCCGCCGAACGCCGCCCACTATCGCGACCGCGCCCAGGCCTTCGATCGCCGCTTGGTCGAACTCGACGCCTGGGTGAAAGAAGAGATCGCCAAGGTGCCGGCCGACAAGAGGCGGGCGATCACCGGCCACGACTCCTTTCGCTACTTCTCCAGCGCCTACGGCGTGAAATTCCAGTCGCCGCGCGGCTACAACACCAGCAGCGAGCCGTCGGCGCGCGATGTCGCCGCGCTGATCCGCGAGGCCCGCGAACAGCGCATCAAGGCGCTGTTCGTCGAGAACATGACCAACCCCGGCCTGGTCGACCAGATCGCGAGAGAATCCGGCGCCGTGGTCGGCCCGCGGCTCTACACAGATGCGCTCTCAGGACCGGACGGACCGGCGCCGACCTACGAGAAGATGATGCGCCACAACGTGACCGCGCTGGTCGCCGGCATGCTGAAGAACTGACTTCACGTCGCCGGCGGAGAGCCGCCGGCTTTCCCCCGGCCACACCGGGATGCTAGCCATGTGTCCAGAGGGTCAGGGACACGATGCCAATTCGCCGTATCAGTGCTGCCGATGCCTATGGCACGCTCAAGACCAACTCCGACGGCAACTGGCCGCGTCGCGACGATCCCGCGAACCGGTTCGCACACTTCGCCGATCCATCGTTCAAGCCGCGCTTCATGCTGGAGCCCGGCCAGCGCATTTTCACCATCGGTTCCTGCTTCGCCCGCGGCATCGAAAAGACGCTCGCCGCCCGCGGCTTCGACATTCCCACCCTGGGCCTGCAGGTCGACAAGACGTGGTGGAGCGGCGATCCGGTGTCGATCCTGAACAACTACGTGCCGCCGGCGATCGCGCCGCAGATCCGCTGGGCGTTCGGCCTGGAGGAATTCGACCTCGACCGGCATGCCATCGAAGTCGCGGCGGGGCGATACATGGACCCGCAGCTGACCCTCACCTATCGGCCCGTCTCCGGCGAAGCGCTGATCAAGCGGCGAAACGACATCAGCGCGATCTACCGTTACCTCGCCAGCAGCCACGTGGTGCTGATCACCCTGGGGCTGATCGAGGCATGGTTCGACAATCGCTCGGGTCTCTACATCAACTGCGCGCCACCCAAGGGCGTCACCCGGACCGATCCTTCGCGCTTCGAGCTGCATGTGCTCGACTACGAGGACGTGACGCGCTCGCTCGCCGAACTGGTCGACCTGATCGGCCGGGTCTGTCCCCGCGACCATCGCATCATCCTCACCGTGTCGCCGGTGCCGCTCCAGGCAACCTTCACCGCGTCCGACGTGGCGGTGGCGAACTGCTACAGCAAGTCGGTCCTGCGCGCGGCGGTAGAGCCGTTCGTCGCCAACCATCCCCACATCGAGTACTTCCCGTCCTACGAGAGCGTGGTCCTGACCGACCGGTCGGTCGCCTTCGCCGACGATCAGGTTCATATCCAGGCGTCGATGGTGCGCTTCAACGTCGACCGCATGATCAACCGCTATGTCGCCACCGGCGACGACAGTGTCGCCAGCGTGATCGCAAACGCCCGCGAGGATGCCGCGGCCGGCCGTTTCGAGGTCGGGCTCAAGCGTCTGCAGCGCGCCTGGGCCTCGAATCCCACGAGTCCCGACCTCACCATCGCGCTGGCGCGGGCGCATCTCAGGGCGGGCGGCGGCGCTGCGGCGGAAGCCCTGCTGCTCAAGATGCTCGAAGCACACGAAAGCGCTCCCGCACGCACTCTCCTCGCGCGCCACTACAACGACACCGGCCGCCACGAGGAAGCCGCGTTGCACGCCGAGAAGGCGTGCGAGCATGGCACGGCGCGGCTTGACGCCTCCCTCCAGCGTGTCGAGGCTTACTATCATCTCGGACGGTTCGAGGAGGGTTTCGTCGTACTCGACAAGATCCGCTGGCCGCTCGAGCGCAAATCGCTGCTGCTTCACTGGAAGGCGCGATACTGCGAGAGGCTGGGGCGGCCCGCGGATGCCGAAGCCTTTTGGCGGGAGTGCAACGGCCTCGTTGAAATTCCGGCCTACCTGGCCGGATTCGCCGATTTCCTGGCGGCCCATGATCGCTTGCCGGAAGCCGCCGAATGGGTCGACCGTGCCCTTCTTCGCGCCCCGAACGAACAGACCGCCCTGCGCCTGCGCGCCGAGATCAGAAAAGCGCGTCTGCCGGTGCGCAAGGCCGGCAATGCGGTGCCTTCCCCGGAACGTCCCCTCCAGAGCGCCGTGCGCTGGTCGACCGCGTTGATCAGGCGCGCCATCGGAAAGACCTGACCGCCGCTCAGGCGGCCGCCATCGCCAATCCGGCCTTGTGGCGTGCGGCCTGCAGGGTGTTGAACATCAGGCAGGCCACCGTCATCGGGCCGACGCCTCCGGGTACTGGTGTGACATAGCCCGCCACCTTCTGCGCTTCGGCGAAGGCGACGTCGCCGACCAGCCGGCTCTTGCCCTCCGCCGTCGGAATGCGGTTGATGCCGACGTCGATCACCGCCGCGCCCGGCTTGATCCAGTCGCCCTTCACGAACTCGGTACGGCCGATCGCCACCACCAGGATATCTGCCTGGCGGCACAGCCCGGGCAGGTCGCGGGTGCGCGAATGGGTGATCGTCACCGTGCAGTCGGCCCGCAGCAGCAGTTGCGCCACCGGACGGCCGACGAGATTGGAGCGCCCGACGATCACCGCGTTCAGGCCCGACAGCGAGCCCAGCGCGTCCTGCAGCAGCATCGAGACGCCGAGCGGCGTGCACGGCACCGGGAAGTCGAGCGGGGCGCCCGGCGCGATCGAGCCGAGGCGGCCGACATTCACCGGATGGAAGCCGTCGACATCCTTGGCCGGATCGACGGCGATCAGGATCTGCGCCGTGTCGATATGCTTTGGCAGAGGCAGCTGGACCAGGATGCCGTTGACCGCGGGATCGGCGTTGAGGCGCCCGATCAGCTCCAGCAGCTCCGCCTGCGTCGTGTCCTCGGGCAGCTGGTGATCGAAGCTCGCCATGCCGAGTTCGACCGCGAGCTTGCCCTTGCTGCGGACATAGACCTGGCTGGCCGGATCGGCGCCGACCAGCACCGTGGCCAGACCGGGCTTGGGCCCGCCGTTGGCCACGAAATCGGCAACACCCGCACCCACGCGCTGGCGCAGACCGCCCGCGAAGGCCTTTCCGTCGATCAGTTTCGCATCAGCCATTCTTGCTCATCCATTCGGCAATCCGGTCGGCGAGCGCGGCAGGCTCGCCCGCGACCATGAGGGTCTTCTCTCGCGCCGTCCCGCCGCGCACGATCTCGATGGTCGATTTCGGGAGACGCCAAGCCTGCGCGAGCAGCGCGACGACGGCGTCGTTGGCTTTGCCATCCTCGGGGGCCGCCGTCACTGCGGCCTTGAGCGCCCCTTCGGCCGTGCGCTCGAGCGCCGTGCGGCGCGCCCGCGGCTGGACGCGAAGCTGGATGGTCACGCCTTGAGGGTTCCTGCGCAGGAAAGCGGGGTCGGCCGGCGGCGTTCTCAGCGCACGAAGGACGGCCAGACATACTCCCACAGCAGGCTGCGGATGAAGAACAGGCCGAGCAGGAGGATGACGGGCGAGACGTCGACGCCGCCGAGATTGGGCAGCATGCGGCGGATCGGGCGAAGGACCGGCTCGGTCAACCTGAAGAGCAGGTCGACGACGACGCGGATGAACTGGTTGCGGACATTCACCACGCCGAACGACACCAGCCAGCTCATGATCGC
The DNA here is from genome assembly GCA_013205335.1 of Rhodospirillales bacterium. GTDB lineage: Bacteria > Pseudomonadota > Alphaproteobacteria > Reyranellales > Reyranellaceae > Reyranella. The sequence goes on along the minus strand of JABMNB010000529.1, from coordinate 1,162 downwards.
GCTCGCGATCACGATCCAGGTGTAGATGTCGATCACCTTGTCGATCAGCACCGCCAGCGACAGCATCGAATCCCCGCCTCTTGAGACCGGCACCCCGCCGGCCGCGGCACCCTACTCGGCGGGGATTGCCGATCACAAGCCCATTCAGGCCCGCGTCAGGGCGAGTTCCACGCTGCCGAGGCGGATCGCGCGGACCGCGCTTATGTCGCGCGGTCCATGCTCGGGCAACAAACGGGCGCCATCGATGTAGGTACCGCCCGGGCTGCCGAGATCCTCGAGGCCCAGCCGGCGGCCCGAGAGCAGGAGCCGCGCATGGGGCTGGCCGACCGACGGATCGGGCACGCTGAGATCGGTCGGCGCCCCGCCTGGGGCGCCCGTCAGCGCATAGGTGCCGGACGTGCCGCCGACCGCGAGCGACACCGCCCCACCATTGCCGAGCGTCCCCGAGAGTAGCCAGCCGCGCGCATCAGGCAGGGCCATCGACGGACCTGCCAGGGCAACCGGCCCTGTCGTCGGAGCAGCGCCCCGCGAAGGCGCAAAGCCGAACGTGCCGGCAGAGGCCGGTTCGTCGCGCGGCCAGCGCATGAAGGCAAAGACCCAGAGAAGGATCAGCGGCACGATCGTGCCCACGCCCGTCAGCGTCAGCAGAATGGCGCCGAGACCCGTCCATCCCGGCAGGCCCGCTTTCTCGACGATGCGCCAGGCCATCCACGCCGCCAGCACGGTACCGACCACCGCGAAGGCACCGGTCAGGCCGAAGAAGCTGAGGGCTGCGATCTCCACGCCCATCGTCTAGCGCCCCGGCGAGGCTTCGCCGGCGGGCCAGGTGCTGAACGCCAGCATGCCCATGACGATGAAGGAGCCGACGAACGGCACCAGGTGGAATAGCGACAGCGCCCCGGAGAAGCCGGCCCGCGTGCAGATGCGCCAGGTCGGGATGATGAGGATGAGGGACATCAGCACGTAGCCGACCAGCAGGAAGGCCACCGCGAGGGAGCCCAGGGCCAGCATCCATGTCACCAGGCTGGCCATGATGTCAGGCGAGGGCAACGACTTCGATCTCGACCATGACGTCGCGCGGCAGGCGGGCGACCTCCACGGTCGAGCGCGCGGGCGTCGCGCTGCCGAAATATTCGGGCAGCCCATAGACCTCGTTCATGGC
>JABMNB010000528.1 GCA_013205335.1 Rhodospirillales bacterium | reverse complement strand
TGCTGGGGCGGTCATCGTTTCTCATACCCTGCGGAGCTGGCGGGCTAGCCCGGGCGGGGCGAGGCCGGCATCATCGTGTCGACCAGCTTGCCTGCCATGTCGCCCAACGTTTCACCGAGATGCGCGTCGGCGATCTGCTCGCTGAACGTGTCCTTGGCGGCGTCGAGAACGTCCCCGCTCACCTTGTTGCTGGCCTGCCCGCCCAGCGGCTTCGCGGTATCGGCCGCGTTGCCGGCCGCGCTCTTCACGCTACGGGGCGTGTTCGCCCCACCGCCTTGCGTGCACCGAGTTCATTCGCGGCCGTCGCACGGCTGGCACGCACCGCCGCGACCCGTTGCGGTCTACTTCAGTTCGTAGCTGTCGATCAGCCAGGGTTCGTGCTCGGCCGCGTCGATCCATTCCTTCATCGCGGGATTGGCGAGGACGGCGGTGCAGTAGGCGCCGGCGTCGGTGTCGAGCGTGACGCCGTAGGTCCTGAAGCGCGTCACCACGGGCGCGAACATCGCGTCGGCGGCGCCGAAAGCGCCGAACAGGAACCCTTCATCCTTCTGGAAGGCGCCGGCGAAGCGCTTGCGGCAGTCGCGCCACAGGAAGGTGATGCGCTCGATGTCGGCGCGCACGCCCGGCGTCATGCCCTTGCCCGGATAGGAGGCGCGGATGTTCATCGGCATGTTGGCGCGGAGGTCGGCAAAGCTCGAATGCATTTCGGCCGAGATCGAGCGGGCATGGGCGCGCGCGGCGGCCGAAGGAGGCCACAGGCCGACCTCGGGCTTGAGGTCGTTCAGGTATTCAGCGATGGCGAGCGAATCCCACACCGCCAGTCCGCGATGCAGCAAGACCGGCAGTCGGCCTGACGGCGAGTGCTTGCGGATCGCCGCCTGCGTCTCGGGCCTGTCGAGCGGCACCACGATCTCGTCGAACTCGATGCCGGCGATCCTGGCCATCAGCCAGCCGCGCAGCGACCACGACGAATAGTTCTTGTTGCCGATCACGACGGTGAACTCGGCCATCTACGCCCTCCTTGCCAGCCATGGAGTTTGGCCGGCAATGTTAGCCATTCTCTATGATGATTGTGAGCATGGCCATGTCGCTGCCGTTCGTCGACCGTTCTTCTTCTTCGCTGCCTCTGCAGTTAGTGTGTCAATCGAAGTGGCATCCCTGGCTGAAGGCGCAGTCCGCTGTGCGCCGCGCCTGGGTCGAATCGCTGGGCATTGCAGGGTCGCCGGGCGATGTCGTCGTGTTGCCGGAGCGTGACGGCAAGGCCTCGGGTGCAGTGCTTGTGATTCCCGATGCGCCGACCCTGTGGGATTTTGGTGCGCTCTCCGCGAAGCTGCCGGTCGCGACGTGGCGGCTTGAGGGCGAGACCGCACCGGTGTCGATGACCGATGTCGCCGTGGCGATCGGGCTCGGCGCCTGGAAGTTCGAGCGCTATCGCGCGACCAAGAGCAAGCAGGGCCCGCGCTTCGTGTGGCCCGAGAGCGCCGACAAGAAGCGCGCGACCGCGACGGTCGAGGCAATAACGATGGCCCGCGATCTCATCACCACGCCGTCGTCCGACATGGGCCCCGCCGAGCTCGCCGCGGCGGCGCAGCATCTCGCCAAGGCATACAAGGCGAAGGTCAAGGTGATCGTAGGCGACGATCTCCTGAAGCAGAACTATCCGATGATCCATGCGGTGGGTCGCGCCTCGACGCGCGCGCCGCGGCTGATCGATCTCACCTGGGGCAAGCAGAGCGATCCCAAGGTGACGCTCGTCGGCAAGGGCGTGTGCTTCGACACCGGCGGCCTCGATCTCAAGCCGGCGGCCGGCATGCTGATGATGAAGAAGGACATGGGGGGTGCGGCGACCGTGCTCGCGGTGGCGTCGATGATCATGGCGACGGGCCTGCCGGTCCGGCTGCGCGTGCTGGTGCCGGCGGTCGAGAACGCCGTGTCGGGCAATGCTTTCCGTCCGATGGACGTGGTGCCGACTCGCAAGGGCATCACCGTCGAGATTGGCAACACCGACGCCGAGGGCCGGCTGATCCTGTGCGACGCGCTCTGCGAGGGGGCGTCGGAGAAGCCCGCGATGATGGTCGATTGCGCGACGCTCACGGGCGCTGCGCGCGTGGCGCTGGGCCCGGACCTGCCGGCGCTTTTCTGCAACGATGACGAGCTTGCGAACGCGCTGATCGCCGCCGGCGAGGAGGTGACCGACCCGATGTGGCGGATGCCGCTCTTCCCGGCCTACCGGCGCATGCTCGACAGCAAGGTGGCCGACATCAACAACGTCTCGGCGGGTGCCTTCGGCGGTTCGATCACCGCCGCGCTCTATCTCAAGGAATTCGTGCCCGACGACGTGCCGTGGGCGCATTTCGACATGATGGCCTGGAACAACACCAGCCGGCCGGGGCGGCCCGAGGGCGGCGAGGCCCAGGTCGCGCGCGCGATCTACCGCACGATCGCCGACCGGTTCGGGAAGTAACAGCGGTTCACAATTCTCGTCATCCTGAGCGCAGCGAAGGATCTGGCGTTCGCTCAGGAGTGCTCTGGTCGTTCCGTCAGGTCCTTCGCTTCGCTCAGGACGACATTGGGTCTAGTACCCCGTGACCGGATCGACCGTGTTGATCAAGGGCTGCCCGGCCCGCATCCGCTTGATGTTCTCGACCACGCCGGGCGAGGCGGTGCGCGGGTTGGTGGCGCCGGCGATATGCGGCGTCATCTGGACCTTGGGGTGCGTCCAGTAGGGGTGGTTGTCGGGCAGCGGCTCGGTGTTGAACACATCGAGCGCCGCGCCTGACAGATGGCCCGAGTTGAGCGCGGCGATCAGATCGTCGTCGACCACGTGCCCGCCGCGTCCCATGTTGATGACGTAGGCGCCCTTGGGCAGTGCCGCGAACAGCTTGGCGTCGAGCAGGCCCTTGGTGTCGCGTGTGAGCGGGAGCACGTTCACCAGAATGTCGGTGCGCGCCAGAAACGCGGCCAGCCCGTCGGGACCGTGAAAGGTCTCGACCCCCGGCAGGGTCTTCTGCGTGCGGCTCCAGCCCGCTGTCGGGAAGCCCATCGCCGCGAACTTGCTCGCCGCGTCCTGACCGATCGTGCCGAGGCCGGTAATGCCGATGCGGCGATGGATGGTGTCGACGAAGTCCTCGGGCTTCCACCTGCGGGCGCGCTGGCTGGCGGCATACTTGTCGATGTCGCGATGGTGCCGCAGCGCCCAGTAGATCGCGTATTCGCTCATCTGGCCGACCAGCCCGTCGTCCATGATGCGGGTGATCGGCACGCCGGGAGGCAGCTTGTCGTCGGCCAGCAGATGGTCGACGCCCATGCCCAGCGACACGATCAGCTTGACGTTGGGGAAGGAAGCGATGAGCCCGGTCTCCGGCTTCCAGGCCAGGACGACCTCGATGTCGTCCTTGTTGCCGAGCTGGTCCCGGGTGCGGAAATCGATGGGACCGAGGCCCGCTTCGAGGACCTTGTTCCAGAGGATGCCGTCGGTATCGCGGCTGATATAGGCGATAGCGCTGGCCATCCAGTCTTTTACTTGGGGAGCGTCGCCGGGTCGAGCCTGATTCCTTTTTCCCGGTAATAACGCACCGCGCCCGGGTGGAATGTAAGGATGGTGTTGCGCGAGGCGTTGGCGGCAACCGTCTCCTTGGCCGCCGTATGGGCGCTCAGCATCGCCCGATTGTTTTCCAGGACGGTCTTGGTGATCGCGTAGGCCGTGGCGTCGGGCATGTCCTTGTTGGCGATCGCGAAATTGTAGAGGCCGATCGTCTTCTGGTCGGCCGTCTGCTGCTTGTACAGGCCCCTGGGAATGGTCGACTCGGTGAACTCCGGCATCTTGCCGCGGATGAGGGCGATGTCCTCGGGCGTCCAGGTGTAGAAGGCGACCTGCTGCTCGGCGTCGAGCTGCGTGAACATCGGCACCGGCGCGCCGGCACTGAAGCAGAACGCATCGATCAGCCCGTCGTTGAGCTGATGGCCCATTTCGACGCTCTGGCCGTTGCGCGTCGACACCTTCATGTCGAGGGCATCGAAGATCAGCGGGAAATAGGTGCCGGCGGTGCCCGCCTTCGGGCCGGTACCGACCGTCTTGCCGTCGAGCTGACGGAAGCTGGCGATGCCCGACTTCTTCAGTGACACGCATTGCATGGGCGTGTCGTACATCGGGAACAGCGCGCGGATGCTGTCGTATTTCTTGCCCTTGGTCCACGGGGCGGAACCCTGCAGCGCCTGCAGCGCGACGCCCATCGTGGTCATGCCGAGCCCGATCTTGCCGTCCTCGATCATGATGACGTTCTGGTTGGGGCCCTGGGTCTGCTGCGTCGTCACCTGCAAGCCGGCCTTGTCGGTCAGCAGGGCGGCGACCACGCCACCATAGACATGGTAGGTGCCGCCGACGGACGCGGTGCCCAGGGTGAGGCTCTGCGGCTGCGCGAGCGCCAACACGGGTGCCAACACGGGCGCCAACACGGGCGCGATGACGAGGAGAGCTGCGGTGAGCAGAGCACCGCGGACGCCGGCCATGAGGGACCTCCCTTTCAGGCCTTCCTCTTAGGTTTGTCGCGCGAGGCCTGCAAGGCGCCTGAATCTCGCCGGCGCTGCCCGGACCTAGGTGGCGACGGCGCGATGGTCGCCGCCGATCGCCTCGAGATTGAAGGCCGCGGCGATGAGCGCCTGCGTGTAAGGGGTTTGTGGCGCCTCGAATATCTGCTTCGCCGGGCCGCGCTCGACGACCTTGCCATGGCGAAGGACGACGACCTCGTCGGCCAGCGCGCGCACGACCTTCAGGTCGTGACTGATGAAGAGATATGCAAGTTTGTGCCTCTCCTGGAGGTCGCGCAGCAGGTCGACGATCTGGGCCTGGACGCTCATGTCGAGCGCCGAGGTCGGCTCGTCGAGCACGATCAGGCGGGGTTTCAGGACGAGTGCGCGGGCGATCGCGATGCGCTGGCGCTGGCCGCCGGAGAATTCGTGCGGGTATCTTTCGCGGCTCGACGGATCGAGCCCGACCTCGCGCAGGACCCGATCGATCAGGACACTGCGCTCCTCCTTCGTGCCGATGCGGTGGACCTCCAGCCCCTCGCCCACGATCTCGCCCACCGACATGCGCGGGCTGAGCGAGCTGAACGGGTCCTGGAAGACGATCTGCATCTCGCGGCGCATCGGCCTCAGCTCGCGCTGGCCGAGCGCCTGCAGGTCGCGGCCGTCGAACAGGATGCCGCCCTCGCTGCGTTCCAGCCGCAGCAAGGCGAGGCCGAGCGTCGTCTTGCCCGACCCCGATTCGCCCACCAGGCCGATCGTGTGGCCCTCGCGCAGCGCGAGGCTGACGCCGTCGACCGCCTTCACATGACCGACCGTGCGGCGCATGACGCCGCGCCGGATCGGGAAATGCACCTTGAGCTCGTCGAGGCGAAGGATTTCCGGCGCCGCCGGATCGGCCGTCGCCGGCCGGCCCTTGGGCTCCGCCGAGAGCAGATGCTGGGTGTAGCTGTGCTGCGGATGGTCGAAGACCTCGGCGACCGGACCCTGCTCGACGATCCGGCCCTGGGTCATCACGCACACCCGGTCGGCCACCTTGCGCACGATGCCGAGGTCGTGGGTGATGAAAAGAAGTGCCATCCCATAACGCGCCTGCAGCGATTTCAGGAGCTTCAGGATCTGCGCCTGGATGGTGACGTCGAGCGCGGTGGTGGGCTCGTCGGCGATCAGCAG
>JABMNB010000527.1 GCA_013205335.1 Rhodospirillales bacterium | reverse complement strand
GGAGGTAATGGCGGATGGGGTGGGATTCGAACCCACGGTACGCTTGCACGCACAACAGTTTTCGAGACTGTCCTAATCGACCACTCTAGCACCTCTCCGGGCGGGGTTATAGGCGGGCGGCATTTTGGGAGCAACAGGTTCGATTCGTCGAACTGTTGCGCCGGCGGAACGCTTCGCCCGCGGCGCGCGAAAACCGGCCTTAATTCCATGAAATCAAGCACTTGGAGATAAAGGGAGGTGGAACCGGCGACGACGGGGATGTTACACGGGCCGACGGCCGCTGCTCCCGGGCGACCGGCCCGTCGGCGCCTAACATGCTGGAATAACTGGCTCTTTCGCCTCAATGGAGCCCGTTCGCCGAACCCGTCTCCGACATTGACTCAAGGGCCGGCGTGCGTATATTCCGCGCTTCTTCGGCGGGCCCTGCGGTCCGCCGCGTTCTTTCGTGTTTTTCGGCGATTCGGGCCGGGGAACCTCAAGCCAGGTGTCATCATGATCGCCGTAATCCGCACGGGTGGGAAGCAATACACGGTCGCCGCCGACGACGAGCTGACGGTCGAGAAGATCGACGGCGAGGCCGGCGCGAAGATCGAGTTCACCGACGTGCTGATGGTCGGCGACAAGATCGGCGCCCCGGTCGTCGAGGGCGCCAAGGTGGTGGGCTCGATCGTCAAGCAGGCCCGCGGCCCGCACGTGATCATCTTCAAGAAGCGCCGTCGCCAGAATTCGCGGCGCAAGAACGGTCATCGTCAGGATCTGACGGTGATCAAGATCGAACAGATCGTCGCCTGAGCAGAGCGACCGGAGTAGTACGATGGCACATAAGAAAGCAGGCGGCTCCTCGCGTAACGGCCGCGATTCCGACGGCAAGCGGCTGGGCGTGAAGCGCTTCGGCGGCCAGAAGGTCCTGTCGGGCAACATCCTGGTCCGCCAGCGCGGTACCAAGATGAACGCCGGCGAGAATGTCGGCGTCGGCCGCGACCACACCCTCTTCGCCACCGTCGACGGTGTCGTGTCCTTCCGCACCCGCTCGGGCGGCAAGGTCGAAGTGCACGTTCTCCCGGCGCCGGCACTGGCTGCCGAATAGCCGTTCCATCCCATCGGAGTGCGAAGGGGGAGCGGCTCGCCGTTCCCCCTTTTCGTTTCTGGACCCCATCCCATGAAGTTCCTCGACCAGGCCAAGATCTACATCCGCTCCGGTAACGGCGGCGCCGGCTGCGCGGGCTTTCGCCGCGAGAAGTTCATCGAGTTCGGTGGACCGGACGGCGGCGACGGCGGGCGCGGCGGCGACGTGATCGCCGAATGCGTCGACGGCCTCAACACCCTGATCGACTATCGCTACGCCCAGCACTTCAAGGCCGAGACCGGCCATCACGGCATGGGCAGCCAGCGCACCGGTGGCGCCGGCAAGGACGTCGTGCTGCGCCTGCCGCGCGGCACCCAGGTCTTCGCCGAGGACAACGAGACGCTGCTGGTCGACATGACCGAGATCGGCCAGCGCGTGACCATCGCCCGGGGCGGCGACGGCGGCTACGGCAACCTGCACTATAAGACGTCGACCAATCGTGCGCCGCGCCGCGCCGACGCGGGCTGGCCCGGCGAAGAGCGCGCGCTGTGGCTGCGGCTGAAGCTGATCGCCGACATCGGCCTGGTCGGGCTGCCCAATGCCGGCAAGTCGACGTTCCTCTCGACCAACACCAACGCGCGGCCCAAGATTGCCGACTATCCGTTCACGACGCTCCATCCCGGCCTCGGCGTGGTCAAGGTGGGCGACGGCACCGACGCGCGAGAGTTCGTGATGGCCGACATTCCGGGCCTCATCGAGGGCGCCCATGAAGGCGCCGGCCTCGGCACGCGCTTCCTCGGCCATGTCGAGCGCTGCCGCGCCCTGCTGCATCTGGTCGACGGCACGCAGGACGACGTCGCCGGCGCCTATCGCACCGTGCGCACCGAGCTCAAGGCCTATGGCGGCAACCTGGTGCGCAAGAAGGAAATCGTGGCGCTGAACAAGACAGACGCCATGACGCCGGAGGACATCGAGACCAAGCGCGCAGCGCTGGCCAAGGCCAGCCGCAAGGCCGTGCACGTCATCTCGGCGGTCTCGCGCCAGGGCGTGACGCCCCTGCTGCACGAGCTGATGAATCTGGTCGACAAGCAGCGCTCGCCGGCCCGGGAAGCGGCATGACCCTTCTCGCCGGCGCCCGGCGACTGGTCGTCAAGATCGGTTCGTCGATCCTGGTCGACGAGACGAAGGGCGAGGTCCGGCGGGATTGGCTCGAGGCGCTGACCGGCGACGTCGCGCGCCTGCACGAGGGCGGCTGCGAGGTCGTGCTGGTCTCGTCCGGCGCCATTCGCCTCGGCCGCACGCATCTCAAGCTCGCCGCCGGGCCGCTGCGTCTCGAGGAGAGCCAGGCCGCCGCGGCCACCGGCCAGATCCGGCTGGCGCAGGCCTACCAAGAGGCGCTGGCGCGGCACGGCATCACCGTCGCGCAGATCCTGCTGACCCTGAACGATTCCGAGGAGCGCCGCCGCTACCTCAACGCGCGCCAGACCATGGCGACGCTGCTGGGCCTCGGCGCCGTTCCGGTGATCAACGAGAACGACACGGTCGCGACCGACGAGATCCGCTTCGGCGACAACGACCGCCTGGGCGCGCGCGTCGCCGAGATGATCTCGGCCGATACGCTGGTGCTGCTGTCCGACATCGACGGGCTCTATACCGGCGATCCGCGCAGCGACGCCTCGGCGACGTTCATCCCCGAGATCCGCGAGATCACGCCCGAGATCGAGGCGATGGCCGGTGTCGCCGCCTCCGAGATGTCCAACGGCGGCATGGTGACCAAGCTGATGGCCGGCCGCATCGCCATGGCCGCGGGCTGCCGCATGGCCATCGCCGACGGTCGCCAGGTCGGCGCGCTGGGCGCGCTGATCGACGGCACCGCGCGCTGCAGCTGGTTCCTGCCCGAAGGCTCGCCCCTGTCGGCGCGCAAGAAGTGGATCAAGGGCTCGCTCAAGACCTCCGGCACGCTGATCGTCGACGACGGCGCCGTGCGCGCGCTGTCCTCCGGCAAGAGCCTGCTGCCGGCCGGCGTCACCTCGGTCGCCGGCGAGTTCCGCCGCGGCGACGTGGTCGACGTGAAGGATCGCGGCGGCCGTGTGCTGGCGCGCGGCCTGGTCGCCTACGCCGCCGAGGATGCCCGCCGCATCGCCGGTCGCAAGAGCGTCGAGATCGAGCACCTGCTGGGCTTCCGCGGTCGCGACGAAATCGTCCATCGCGACGACCTCGTGGTCGAGTGAAGACGGAGCGTCCGATGAACGCCCAGACCAAACCCGCCGAAGACGTCGTCGCCCTCGTGGCTGAACTCGGCCGCCGCGCCAGGGCCGCCGCCGCGGCGCTGCGCAACGCCCCGACCGAAGCCAAGAACGCGGCGCTTCTGGAGGCCGCGCGCCTGATCCGCGCCGAGAAGCCTGCCATCCTGGCCGCCAACGCCCGCGACATCGAGGCGGCAAAAGCCGCCGGCATGACCAGCGCCCTGCAGGACCGTCTGCTGCTGAACGACGCGCGCGTCGAGGCGATGGCCAAGGGGCTCGACGACATCGCCGCCCTGCCCGACCCGGTGGGCGCGATCATCGAGCAGTGGCAGCGGCCCAACGGGCTGGCCTTCACCCGCGTGCGCGTGCCGATCGGCATCATCGGCGTGATCTACGAGGCTCGGCCCAACGTGACCGCCGATGCCGGCGCGCTGTGCATCAAGTCGGGCAACGTCGTGGTGCTGCGCGGCGGCTCCGACAGCTTCCATTCCTCGCGCACCATCGTCGAGCTGCTGCGCCGCGCGCTGGCCGGTGCCGGACTGCCCGAGGATTGCGTGGCGCTGGTGCCGACGACGGATCGCGCCGCCGTGGGCGAGATGCTGCGCGCCATGGACTGGCTCGACCTCATCGTGCCGCGCGGCGGACGCTCGCTGATCGACCGGGTGACGCAGGAAAGCCGCGTACCGGTGCTGCGCCATTACGACGGCATCTGCCACGTCTATGTCGATCGCGACGCCGACGTCGCCATGGCGCGCGATATCGTGGCCAACGCCAAGATGCGCCGCGTCACCGTCTGCGGTGCCGCCGAGACGCTGCTGATCGACCGCGCCGCGCTCGACACGCACCTGAAGCCGGTGCTCGAGAAGCTGCACGAGCTGGGCTGCGAAGTGCGCGGCGACGCCGAGGTCCGCGCGCGCGATCCGCGGGCACTGGCCGCCACCGAGAAGGACTGGCGCACGGAATATCTCGAACCCATCATCTCGGTCGCCACGGTCGACGGCGTCGGCGGCGCGATCGAGCACATCGCGCGCTACGGCAGCCAGCACACCGAATCGATCGTCACCGGCAACGAGGCGACGGCGCAGCGCTTCCTGGGCGAGGTCGACAGCGCCATCGTGATGCACAATGCCAGCACCCAGTTCGCCGACGGCGCCGAGTTCGGCCTGGGCGCCGAGATCGGCATCTCGACCAACCGCATGCACGCCCGCGGCCCGGTCGGGCTGGTCGAGCTCACCACCTACAAGAACGTCGTGCGCGGCAAGGGCGCGCTGCGCCCATGAGACCGTCGCCGTGAGTTTCCACCCGTGAGCCTGCATCCGATGCCCGGCGTGTCGCGCGCCACGACGCGGCGTGTCGGCCTGCTGGGCGGCTCGTTCAATCCCGCGCACGCAGGCCACCTGCACATCAGCCTGGAAGCCCTCAAGCGCCTCGGCCTCGACGAAGTGTGGTGGCTGGTGTCGCCGCAGAACCCGCTGAAGAGCGACGACGGCATGGAGCCGCTGCCGACGCGCGTGGCCCGCGCCCGCCAGCTCGCCCGCCACCCGCACATCCGCATCGAGGCGCCCGAGCTGATGCTCGGCACGCGCTACACGCTCGACACGGTGCGCGCGCTGAAGCGGGCCTATCCCCATGCCCAGTTCGTGTGGCTGATGGGCGCCGACATCCTGCCCCAGCTCGTCGACTGGGCGGGCTGGCGCGACCTGTTCGCCGCCGTGCCCATCGCCGCCTTCGCGCGCCCCGGCTGGGGCTACGCCGCCCTCGCGGCCCCGGCGCCGCGCACCTTCGAGCGTTTCCGGCTGCAAGCCACCGAGGCCCGCCGGCTCGCCACTTGCGAGCCGCCGGCCTGGTGCTTTATCCCGAGCAGGTTGGACAACCATTCCGCGACGGCCATCCGCGCCGTGCGCCCCCGACGGACCAGAGCGAAAGGAAAGACCATCCCCGACCAGACCCGCACGCTTCCCGATCGAAGCAAGGCCTCCGAAGCGCTCCTCGCCGAGGTGCGCCAGTCGCTCGACGACAACAAGGCCGAGGACGTCATCGTCATCGACCTCAAGGACAAGTCGGCCTTCGCCGATTACATGGTGATCGCGTCCGGCCGCTCGACCCGCCAGGTCGTGGCCATCGCCGAGAACCTCGCCGACAAGCTCAAGCAGTCCGGGCGCGGCTACACGCCCGTCGAGGGCAAGCAGACCGGCGACTGGGTGCTGGTCGACGCCGGCGACGTGGTGGTCCACGTCTTCCGCCCCGAAGCGCGCTCCTTCTACGCGCTGGAGAAGATGTGGATGCTCGAGGACGAGGCCGCCGCCAAGCCGGTGAAGACCGCAAAGCCGACCAGGAAAGTGGCGGTCAAGAAGGCGGCCGCCAAGCCCGCGGCACGGCGCAAGCGCGCGCCGTGAGCGTGGGGCCCCCGAACGCGGGCCCCGTGAGCGCGGCTTGAAGATCACGATTGCCGCCATCGGCCGCGCCCCGCGCGGGCCGGAGCGCGATCTCTACGATCATTATGCCGGCCGCATTCGCTGGCCGCTGACGCTCCGCGAACTCGAGGAGAAGCGGAAGCTGCCGGCGCCCCAGCTCATGCAGCGCGAAGGCGAGTTGCTGCTCGACGCCGCGCCCGCCGGGGCTGCGCTGGTCATGCTCGATCGCCGCGGCAAGGTGCTCGATAGCGAGGGTTTCGCCGCCCGCCTCGCCGGCTGGCGTGACACGTCGGTATCGGACGTGGCCTTCCTGATCGGCGGCGCCGACGGGCACACCGAGGCGCTGCTGAAGAAGGCCACACTGATCCTGTCCTTCGGCGCCATGACCTGGCCCCACCTGCTGGCACGCGGGATGCTGGCCGAGCAGATCTACCGCGCCCAGCAACTTCTGGCCGGCCATCCCTATCATCGCGCCTGACCAGCGCGAGAAGAGAACCGTCGTCTCGCACTCCTGGCCTGAAATCGTGATTTTGCCTCTGTTCTGACGAAAAACCGGGGCTACATTGGCGCCATGCATGCATTCCCCCGGTGGCTCCTCGCCACTTCGTCCGCCCTCCTCCTGGCAGCTGCTTCGAGCGCCGCCCTCGCCCAATCGACGGCCCCGGCCCCGTCCCGGCCGCTCGACAAGCCCGGCGCAAAGGCCGCGCGCAGCATCCCGTACGTGTCGATCACGGGCGAGGACGGCAAGCAGCGCCACTACGAGACCAACGCCATCCCGCTGCTGTTCCACCGCGCCTGCTTCGGTTGGCGCATGTATCTCGGCGGCCCCAATCGCGTCGTGTCGCTGAAGGAGGTCCTCACGACCTCGCAGCCGGCCGAGCAGGTGATCGCCGGTCCCGAGACCGAAGTGAGCGCCGACAAGACCAAGGCCACGACCCGCATGCTCGAGACGGTGCAGGACGGCGTGCTGCAGCGCTCGTGGTGCATCATTCCCGGCGACCCGGCCGGCACCTACACCTACGACGTCAGCATCGACGGCGAGCCGCGCGGCGAGTTCGTGTTCTGCGCCATCGAGGTGCCGGACCAGAATCCCAATACCGATCCGCGCGAGCTGAGCTGCCCCAACAAGTTCAACGCCGTCGAGCGTGCCCAGCCGCAGCCGCGGAAGGCGTCGTGATGGCGGCGCCTGCTCCGCGCCCCGTCCTGCTCTGCATCCTCGACGGCTGGGGTCATCGCACCGACCGGTCCAGCAATGCGATCCTGGCCGCCCGGACGCCCAACTTCGACCGTCTGGTCGCGACCTGCCCGCAGGGACTGATCGACGCCTCCGAATCCTTCGTCGGGCTGCCCAAGGGCCAGATGGGCAATTCCGAGGTCGGCCACATGAATCTCGGCGCCGGCCGCGTCGCCGTTCCCGACCTGCCGCGCATCGACACCGCCATCGAGGACGGCTCGCTCGCCCGCAGCCCGATCCTGGCCGCGACGATCGCCCGGCTGAAGCAGAGCGGCGCCGCGCTGCACCTCGTGGGCCTCGCCTCGCCGGGCGGCGTCCATGCCCATCAGGACCACCTGATCTTCCTCGCCAACCTGGTTGCGGGCCAGGGCGTGCCGGTGTGGATCCACGCCTTCCTCGACGGGCGGGACATGCCGCCGCGCAGCGCGCTGGAATGCCTGGATCATATCGAGGCGGGCCTGAAACCCGGCCTGCCGATCCGCTTCGCGACGGTATCAGGCCGCTTCTATCCGATGGACCGCGACAAGCGCTGGGAGCGCGTGACCCTGGCCTATGACGCGATGGTCGACGCCCGGGGCGAGCGCGCAACGACGCCGAAGGAAGCCGTCGACAAAGCCTATGCCGCGAAGCTCGACGACGAGTTCGTCCTGCCGACGGTGATCGACGGCTATGGCGGCATGAAGGACGGCGACGGCCTCCTGATGTTCAACTATCGCTCCGACCGTGCGCGCGAGATCCTGACGGCGCTGCTCGATCCAATGTTCGACGGCTTCGACCGCAACCGGGTCGTGGCTTTCGCCGAGACGGTCGGCATGGTCGACTACTCGGCCGCCCTCAACCCGTTCCTGAAGACGCTGTTTCCGCCCGCGATCATCAAGATGGGCCTCGGCGAGACGGTGTCGCGCGCGGGCCTGAAGCAGCTGCGCATCGCCGAGACGGAGAAATACGCGCACGTCACGTTCTTCTTCAACGGCGGCGAGGAGCGCGTGCTCGACGGCGAGGAGCGCATCCTCGTGCCGTCGCCCAAGGTGGCGACCTACGACCTGAAGCCGGAGATGAGCAGCGGCGAAGTGACCGACCGGCTCGTCGCGGCCATCGGATCTGGCACGTTCGACCTGATCGTCGTCAATTATGCCAACACCGACATGGTGGGCCATACCGGCGACCTCGGCGCGGCCACCCGTGCAGTGGAGGCCGTCGACGGCTGCCTCGGCCGCCTCATGCAGGCCATAGAGGCGGCCGGCGGCGTGATGTTCGTCACCGCCGACCACGGCAATGCCGAGCAGATGTACGACGAGCAGTCGCATCAGAAGCACACCCAGCACACGTTGAATCGCGTCCCCGCCCTGCTGTTCAACGCCCCGGTGGCCGTCCATTCGCTGGCCGACGGCAAGCTGGCCGATGTGGCGCCGACGCTGCTCGCCCTGATGGGCCTGCCGCAGCCTGCCGAAATGACCGGCAGGTCGCTGCTGTCGACGTCCGTCCGGCCCGCGGTCCTGGCCGCGCCGCGCCCAGCCGCCGCAGCTTCTGCCTGATTTGTGAAGCGGCGCCGGACTCGGACGCCTTGATCCTGCCAAAGACGCCCCTGTATCCTCCGTCAACGCTCGAACACGGATCGCCGGCCCCCAAAGGCATCCGGCGACTTCCCTCCTGAAGGCACCCAAATGAACTTTCTGCGCTTCGCTTCCCTCGCCACGGCCGTGGCTTTCCTGGCGGCCCCCGCCCTCGCCCAGGTCAAAGCCGATCCGAAGGCCGCCGGCGGCGACAAGAGCGAGCTCTATCAGCAGCTCAACCTGTTCGGTGACGTCCTCGAGCGCATCCGCCGCGACTATGTCGAGCCGGTCGAAGAAAAGCAGCTCATCGAGAACGCGATCAACGGCATGCTGAGCGCGCTGGACCCGCATTCCAGCTACATGAACCCCAAGTCGTACAAGGACATGCAGGTCCAGACGAAGGGCGAGTTCGGCGGCCTCGGCATCGAGGTCACGATGGAAAACGGCGTCATCAAGGTCGTGTCGCCGATCGACGATACGCCCGCCTTCAAGGCCGGCATCCAGCCGGGCGACCTGATCTTCGCGCTGGACGGCGAGCCGGTGCAGGGGCTCACGCTTCAGGAAGCCGTCGAGAAGATGCGCGGCAAGGTCGGCGCGCCGATCAAGATTTCGATCCGCCGCGGCACCAAGGATCCGTTCGACGTCACGCTGACCCGCGAGACCATCAAGGTGAAGCCGGTCAAGTTCCGCCTCGAAGGCGGCGACATCGGCTACATCCGCGTCACCTCCTTCACCGAGCAGACCACGCCGGGCGTCCTCGACGCCGTCGAGAAGCTCAAGAAGGAAGCCGGCAACAAGCTCAAGGGCTACATCATCGACATGCGCAACAACCCGGGCGGTCTGCTCGACCAGGCGATTGCGATGTCGGATGCCTTCCTCGACAAGGGCGAGATCGTCTCGGTCAAGGCGCGCAAGAACGACGACGTCCAACGCTGGAACGCCAAGCCCGGCGACGTCGCCAACGGCCTGCCGATCGTCGTGCTGATGAACGGCGGCTCGGCCTCGGCTTCGGAAATCGTGGCCGGCGCGCTGCAGGATCACCGCCGCGCCATCGTCCTGGGCACCCGGTCCTTCGGCAAGGGCTCGGTCCAGACGATCATGCAGGTGACCGGCGGCGGCGCGATCCGCCTGACCACGGCACTCTATTTCACGCCGTCGGGCCGCTCTATCCAGAAGGAAGGCATCAAGCCCGACATCGAGGTCGAGCCCGCGAAGATCGAGAACATCCAGCAGCGTTCGAGCTTCCGCGAGGAGAACCTGCGTCGTTCGATCACCAACCCGAACGACAAGCCGGCGGGTTCACCGCCGGCGAAGCCCGCCGACGCCAAGCCCGAAGCCGCCAAGCCGGGCGACAAGACCGACGACAAGGCCGCCGGCCAGGCGACCCCGTCCGGCGATCCGGACGAGCCGCCGAAGGAGCAGGCTGCCGACTACCAGCTCCTGCGGGCGGCCGACCTGATCCGCGGCATCTCGCTGTACGGCAGCAAGGCCAACTGAGCGGCCTCCCGGGATGACGGCGTGGCCATGCCCGAGGCCAAGTCCAGCCGACGCGTCGCCGTCGTCGCAAGGCGGCGACCGGGCCATCGCGGTCTGGTCGTCGCATACCTCCTCGTCCTAGGACTGATCGGCGGCGCCGCCGGCATCGCCTTCGGCGACTTCGACGGCAAGACGCCGATCATCGTCGACATCGCCGTGGCCGCCTCGTCGCCGGCAGCCGCTCCGCTCGCCACGCCTGCAGCTCAGGCTCAGGCTCAGGCTCAGG
>JABMNB010000526.1 GCA_013205335.1 Rhodospirillales bacterium | reverse complement strand
GCGCATGCCGCCGGAAAGCTGGTGCGGATACTCGTCGAGCCGTGTCTCGGGCGAGGGAATCTTCACCAGCCGCAGCATTTCGAGGGCGCGGGCGCGGGCGTTGGACGCGTTGAGCGGACGATGGAGCTGGACGGCTTCGATGATCTGATCGCCCACGGTCTGCACCGGGTTGAGGCTGGTCATCGGTTCCTGGAAGATCATGGCGATGTCGTCGCCGCGCACGGCGCGCATGTCGCTTTCCGGCAGGTCGAGGAGATTGCGGCCTTCCAGCCTGATCTCTCCCGCCGTGATGCGGCCCGGCGGGTTGGGCACCAGCCGCATGATCGAGAGCGACGTCACCGACTTGCCGCAGCCCGACTCGCCCACGATGCCCAGCGTCTCGCCCGGTGCCAGCGAGAAGCTGATGCCATCGACGGCGGCGAACGAACTGCCGCCGGTGCGGAACTCCGTGCGTAGGCCCTTCACTTCGAGGAGGGGAGTATCCGTTGTCATCATTGCCGATCGTGTTCCTCTCCCCCTAGCGGAGGAGAGGAGTATGAGTTGATCCGGCTTCACTGCTGTCACGTCACCGGCCGTGTTTGCGGCAGGCGTTCGCGCGAGCCGTAGACAGGCGGCGCAAGCTGGTCGGCGGTGCGGCCGGCCCAGTCGCGCTGGCTCACGGTCTCGAGCCGCTTGCGCTGGCCTTCGACCAGACCCGCAGTCGCGGCCTCGACATCGACCGTCAGGACCTTGCCGTCCTTCACGACCTGCGTGCCGTCGACATAGACGTGGCGGATGGCGCGATCGCCCGCCGAGTAGATCAGGCTGCGAACCGGCTCGTGAGCCGGCTGCATGTAGGGATGGCTCATGTCGACCAGCGAGAAGTCGGCCTTGCAGCCCGGCGCCAGGCGTCCGAGGTCGGGCCGGCGCAGCATCTTGGCGCCGCCGATCGTGGCCGCCTCGAAAGCGTGCCGCGTCGTGCCCATCTTGTAGTTCATGGTGACGGCGCGGGCGAGGTAGCAGACCAGCCGCATCTCATCGAGCATGTTGTGCGGGAAGGTGTCGGTGCCGATGCCGACCGTGATGCCCGCATCCATGTAGCGTCCGATCGAGTTCATCACCATGCCGCGCCGCGCGAAGACGGTCGGGCAGTGCGCGACCGAGGCGCCGGAGTCGCGCAGCCGCTCGAAGTCGTTGGCGTGCGGGTAGTGGATCTGCGGATGGTCGTTCAGGAAGATGCCATGGCCGATGATGAGGTCGGGCCCCAGCACGCCGATCGAGTCGAGCCATTCGATGGGCGTCTTGCCGTGGCGATGGACCATCTCGTGGAACTCGACGACGGCCTGGCAGGCATGGGTCTGCATCGGCAGGCCGCGCCGTCTGGCCTCCTGCAGCGCCTCCTTGAAGAAGCCCTCGCGGCAGGTGTCGATCTGCGCCGGGCCGACCATGCCGGAGAGGCGGCCGCTCGGATGCTTCGCGGCCTCGTCGAGCGTTGCCATCGAGGCTTCGAACGCCTTCTCGCCAGCCTTCTCGTCCCACGCGTATTCGACCGTGTGGCCGTTCTTCGTGTACCAGACGGCCTGGCGCATCATCGGACAGACGACGGCGCGGATGCCGGTCGAAGCGAGGTCGTCAGCCCAGCCAGGACGCGCCATCGACAGGTCGGTGATGGTCGTCACGCCGCTCTTCAGCAGCTCCGACACCGCGACCTTGGAGGAGGGGCCGGCATCCTCGGGATTGAGGCCGAACACCGTCAGATATTCATAGAGCGAGCTCTGGCCCAGCTTGTCGCTGCCGTATTCCTCGGTGAGGCCCTTGTTGGCGGGCTCCGAGAACGGATGGCTATGGACGTTGACGAGGCCGGGGATGGCCATCATCCCCTTGCCGTCGATGGTCGTGTCGACCGGCCCGGTGTAGCCCGGTCCGACATGGGCGATCTCGTTGCCCTTGAATACGAGATCGGCCTTCTCGAGATAGACGTGCCGCCCTTCGGCCTCGTCCCACGCAACGACGTGGTCGAGGCCGGCGATCTTGGTCGTAGTCATTCTGCCATCCCTCTAAAATCTCTTGCGTTGCCACCCCCCCCCCTCCGGCCTTCGGCCACCTCCCCCGTAT
>JABMNB010000525.1 GCA_013205335.1 Rhodospirillales bacterium | reverse complement strand
GCGATCTCGGTCTTGCCGACACCCGCCTCGCCTTCGCAGAACAATGGCCGCCCCAGCTTGAGGGCGAGATAGAGGACGGTGGCGAGGCTGCGGTCGGCGATGTAGTCGCCGCCCTTCAGCAACTCGACGGTGGCGTCGATGGACGCCGGCATGGGCGAAGTCATGAAACTCCCGGAAAACGCGAGGGAACGCTGAGGGGCCAGTGTAGCGGATGCTCCGGCACGCCGATATGGTGGGAATTACGAGATAATTCAAGCGGTTGGGAGGAAGGCATGGAGGACGGGTTGTTCAAGGGCAGGACCGCCATTGACGCCGTCGGTGGAAGCGAACTGCCACGTTACAGCAGCCGTGCTGAAGTACTCCTCTTGAGCGAAACAAAAGGCGTCAATTGGCTACGGAAGTCGGAATGCTAAAGTGGCGAAACTGTGCTTACTTCGCGCATGCCTTAACAAGGGCTCGTACAGCGTCAATCGCGGCTGCCACATCCGCCTTTACTATGGGCTGCGTAGGATTGTGCGAAAGCGGGTTAAGGATGAGATTCTTGTATCTCCTTATTTCCCTAAACGCTTGCTCACGGGCACTATTTCCCTTGGCATGCGATTCGCCCCTGATGATCAAATCCTCCACCTTAATCTTCTGCGGATCATCCGTGTAACCAAACGGGATATTGTGCTTGCGGCAATAGCGGCGCAGCGTCAGCTCGCATGCCGTGCGAGCATAGTTCGCTGCAGCAGCGGGATGATTGTCGCCTAGGAACCTGCCCGCCTGGTCCAGCGTCTCGGCGACCAGATCGTCCTTACTCTCCCAGATGACCGGGCGCAGCAGACCATCTGCGTCGAGCTTCTCATATATCTCGATCGCCTTCCAGGACCCGCCCGATAGTTGCTCGCGCGCGAGTTCGAACCAGAAGCGGTCGTGGGTGAGCAGGATGACCTGCCACCCCTTGAACAGTTCCCCAATCACATCCAGCACCGGCCGGCGGTGCGAATAGTCGAGACTTATCAGCAGATCGTCGAGCACCAGCAGCTTCAGCGCCTTGTCATTTTCAGGGACACAGGCGAGGCGACCAGCAAGATAGGTCGCGATCGCCAGCGCGGAGAGGCGCGCCTCATTCAGGAAATTTGGCGGTGCCGGCAGCGCATAATCTCGGAACTTGACGTTTGCGATCAGCATCTGGTTGCCGAGTTCGCGCTCTTTCTCATCATAGGTCACGCCATAGAAAGTGAAGCCCACCAGTTCGAGCGCATCCGGCTGAAACACGTCGAGCAACTTGCGGAGGACGGACTTGGCATGTGCCTCCAGCGCATCGAGCGCCTGCTTCATCCCCTCATTGAACTGGTCGCAGGCGTCCTTGACCTTTTCGGCAAAATCCGGCGGACGACGTATTCCCTTGCTATAGGGCACGCGGCGCTCAAGGGCCGCGTTCACTTCCGTCCAGAGTTCACCGACAGTGCGTCTGAGTCCGCCCGCCACCGTCGCCTCGTAGTCGGCGAGGAGTTTTTCCACTGCGACGGTGAACAGGTTTGGAGCGTCGTCCGCTGTCCGGCCGGTGTTCATTTCGACCAACCGTGTATGGCTCAGAAAAGCTGACTTTCTTGCGGTATCGAGCACAGTTGTGGTCGGATGCCCCGCCGCGGACCAGTGCAACTCGGTCTTGTTCGTCAGCGTGGCCTTGACGCTCGGTTCGGCCGGATCGCTGAAGACATTGCGCATTGGCGAAATGTCCTGCGCGTTTGCCGAAAACAGCCCACGCAGCGCCCGGTAGATGGAGGATTTGCCCGATCCGTTCTCGCCCCAGGCCAACAGGTTCTTGCCTTCGAGCACGACCGAGGCCGGCGCGAGTGCCGGGAAGGCTCGGAAGTCGGATATATGAATGGACGCAATCTTCGCTACGCTTTCTCCCTCCGGCTCCGCCATGTCACGTCCGCCCCTCGATGATCCGCACGACGTCGATGGATTGCAGATCGAAGATGGTGGCGTAGAGGGGATGGGCGGAATCCGCGAGAGAACGGGACCAATCTTCGGCGGCACGGGCGAGCGCGGGGCCTTCATGGATCACGAGATTCATCAGGCCTGCCTCGCGCGCAACAGCGAATGGGCACAAGTTGCGGGCATGGAGATCCTCGATGAAAAACAACTCGCAGATAATGGCGTTAATCAAGGCTTCAAGGCGAGGACGGTCGGCGCCAGCGTGCAGCGCCTTTGCCAAAATTCCAATCGCAGCCTTCTGCTCGTCTGAAGCATCCGGGATAGGAAATTTTTCCAGTGGAGCCGGTTGAACTTCATAGAATCCGCCCTGCTTGGTAGCAAATACCTTCCGACAGATGTAATTGCTTACAGACGAGTTAAGAATTGCTGAATGGTAAAATGGATCCTTGGATTGCAGGAAGTAGCTCGTATTGGCGAGAACGAAGCTTTCAGTATCAATGGCAAATGTGGGTTCGCTGGAGATTTTGGTTGAAATTATCTTGGGGCGAAAAAACTCATCCCAGTATTTGCAAGATCGAAGTTCCCAATAATATCTTCCCTGATCGTCTCGGTCGATCAGTCGCTGCCGCATGGCTCCAGCCGTGAATCGATCAAAAATCGCGGGCCAGGTTTTCCTAAAGCACTCCTCCGCCTCACCGTCAGCCAAACCGGACCACGGATGCTCAACATTTGCCGACGATTCCAATTTAATTAGCCAATTCCCTGACGAATCCACATGCCAACGCTTTACTTCTCGCCCCCCGAGGTACGGAACGATGATTCGATCTGAGGCGGGATGCTTCGCCAAGAGTTCCGCTCTTTCCTCGCGACTGATTACGAAAGCATCATTAAGTCCGGTCGTGATGCCCCGTGACACGCGCCCATCTACCAAGCTCAGGAGCGGGCGTCCGACTGCTTGAACCCGTTCCAACAGACCGCGTTGCGCCTGTGGCTCAATTTGCCATCCAGAGGAGACCAATTCTTTCTGAGGCAGAACGAACGCCTCGTCGGCGAACCGCTCGGGGAAGCGTTTGACCGATTCCTTTGGGTCTTCGCCTTCGATCGGGGTCCAATTCAACGCGTAGATGAGATCATTCGGACCGGGCTTACCCGGCGCCGACTTGCGAGTGGCCACCAGTATTGTCGGGTAGGCAATCGCTTCAAAAACGGGCGCATCGTCAAATTCGACAATCTTCAGAATCCGCGCGTTGGTGGCGAGCCACTCGCGAAGGCCTTTGCCATAAGGCAGCCGATACCATTTGTTCGAGGTGATGAAGGCGAGCGCGCCCTCTGGCTTCAGCAACCGTAGTGCACGCTCGTAGAAATAGACATAGATGTCGGCAGTGCTGGCGAAGGTCTTGTAATCCGCCTTGAGCTGGGCCTTGGCGATCACCGGCTTGTCGTTGACGCGGAAGCTCTCGATCTTTTCATGGCGAATAAAGGGCGGATTGGCAAAGGCAATGTCGAACCAGCCTTCCGCCGCCGAGGCGTCGAGCCCAAACATCCACTCGCCGTCGAAGAAGGGGGCGAAGGCGTTGGGATCGAACGGGTTCCAAGCAGCAAGCTTCTTGGCGTCGTCGCCAGCGAAGGTGTGGTCGCGCGCCACTTCGACAGCGATTTCCTTACGCAGGGTCGTAATCTTCTTTTGCACCGCGCGCTTGGCGGCGCCATTCGGCGCAGCGAAAAAGGCGCGGTTGGCCTCACGTAGTGCATGCTGCTTAGCCAGCAAATCCTGGCTCACCAGACCGGCTTGGCCGCGACGGTGCAGCGGCGTCAGTGTGTTGGCGGCGACGAACTTGGCTTCGAGGTTGGGTAGCGGCGTGATCCCGCGATTGGGGCGGGCGGCATCTTCTTTTTGCTCGACCGCCAAGCTAATGAAGCAGCGCAGTTTGGCGATCTGCACCGCAATCGGCTGAATGTCCACGCCATGCAGGCAGCGGTCGATCAGGAACAGCTTGCGCGTGTAGTCTGGGTAGTGGCCACTTTCGAATTTGGCGTCGAATTCGGCGAGCGCTTCGCCCGCCTTTTCTATCTCGGCGGTACGCTCATTGGCGGCGGGAATAGCCTCGGCCTCGGCGAGCCGGCGCTCGTAATAGACTCGGTTGCGTGCCTTCCATTTCTCACCTCCAGGATCCAGCAAATCGAGCATGTGGACTAGCTTCTGCAACAGTCCCAGCGGAAAGGCGCCCGACCCTACGGCGGGATCAATGGCCTTGCAGCTCTCGATGGCGGCAATCAGCGCATCCACCTGCCCGGGGCTGAAGTCGTGCGAGCGATTGGCGAAATTAAGCAAAGCGCGGAGACGAGCTTCGTCCCTATCCGAAGGTCTGGTGGAAGGAGTACGAGGTTCGGTTTTGAGGTCAAGTTCTCCCGGCAAGGCGCCGAACTCCAACCCCTGCTGGCGTGGCCTTGCGGCTTTGAGATCCAGTTCGCTTTGCACCTTGGGTAGCAGCCACGCGACCAGCGCTTCGTCCACCATGAAATCGACGACTTCCCGAGGGGTATAAAAACTCCCGGACTTATTTCGGGCGGTGGTCTTGGTGTCCTCGTTGTAGGAGGCGAGCAGGTTCTCGAACACTTTGCCCAGCAACTCGGGATCGAGGGCCGCCTCCTCTTCCAAAGGAGTGTTTTCCTCGACAGTGAATTTATAGCGCTCGAACAGGTCGATAAGGCCCGGAACATCGCGCGGCGCCTTGGCCTTTTCGAACCAGCCGGAGAGATCGACGCCCTTCGCGCCACCAAAGAACAGGGCATTGGGCAAGCGTGCCTGCTTGTCCGGCTGATCGGAAAAGCCGTCGATGCGAAGGATCAGCCGCCCGCGCTCTCGCTCGGCATGGCCCGCGCGCGGATCGTCACTGGCGACCTCCGTATCCAGGCATTCGAACAGGCCGCCGTTGAGGAAAGGCACGCTCGCGAAGGCTTCGAGCGCCTTATCCGGCTCAGCAAACAGGGCGGCGTGGCGATAGACGTGATGACCGAGATAGTCCTTTGACTGCCCTCCCTCGTCCAGTCGCCAGCGGCGTTCGGGCATTTCGGTATTGAGGGTAGCGAAGAACAGGTTCTGGAGAATGGCGAGGTAATAGCCATGGCCGGCAGGCGTGGCAGCGGGCGGCTCTTTCAGCAACGTCGCCAGCGTGCCCGCGTCGAACAGGGCCTCGGGGACGAGTCTTTTTTCCTTGATGAACCAGACGAACATCAGCCGCGTGAGCAGGCGGATCAACGCGATTTCCTTGACGCCCGCGCCGACACCCTGCCCCTTGGGGAACGCAAGTGGTGCATTGGTACTCGCCCATGCGAACCAGTCAGCCAGCTCCTCATAGAAGCGCTTGTTGAGTTCGGCGGCTGACAGCGTCTCCAGCCACAGATCGTAGAGCGCGCGGAAATCCGACGGGGCCTTACGGCGGGCGAGCGCGGCAAGTGACAGGTCGGCCAAGATCTCCACATGCGCCCGGTGGGGCCTGGCGAGCTCGATGTCCTTGATCAGGCTGATCCGGCCGCCAACCACGTCACGCGAGGTGTCGCGCCGATGGGCTCGCCGGTCGATCACCGTCAACGTCGCCTGCCCACCATGGCGAAAGAGCACGATCACGGGCATGGCGAACCCACGATTGAGGGCGCGCACGATCGCCACCAGCTGGCGACGGGACCAGTCGCCATCGTCAAGGTCGATGGCGAGAAAGACGAAGGAATCGATGGTCGCGCGCTGGAAGCTCTCGCCAGTTGCAGGATCCCCACCCCGTGACAAAGCAGGCAGTTCATCGCCGGTGAGCTGGAACAGGAAATGCACGGCGCGCCAGCGATTCGTCTCGAAACGCGACGTGTCGATGCCGAGCGTCGAGAGGAACTGGGCAGGTGCGGTGGGAGCGTCAAGTGTCTTGGGGCTCCGATAGCCCATGGTCTCAAGCAGTACCCGCCCCGCGCCCACGAGGTCGGCTCCGGCAAGCCCAGAAATTGCGGCACGGATCGCAGCGAGGCGGTCTGGAACGTGGCTCATGACGACTTCGCTGTCGGCTTGACGATGAGCCAGGTGATTAGATCATAGTCCAGGCTGGCCCGAGCCTGCGCGCTCCCGTCGGGCACCCGTGCACCGCGCGAGCCCGCCAGCGCCGCCAACGAGCGCGTCGCCGAAGTTTCACCGATCGCGGCGACGGCGGCGCGAATCAACCCATCGTAACGATCCATCTTTTCGCCGTGATCCGTCTCGTCGTCGAATGCGTTGCACAACGTTTCGAAAGGCTCATCATGCCCAAAGCAGAGCGCTCGATAGGCTTCCAGGATTGGCTTCGGCTGACCAAAGCCGAGGCGCACTGAGCCGTCACTTTTTACATATACGAGATAGTGGGGATCGAGCGGGTTGATCTTCGCTTGCTCCGGATTCGAATCGGGCGGGCGGCGCCGAAGACAGAAGATCACGCCGGGGTCGATGCCGCCGCCCCCGACCGCATTGGGAACGATCGCATGCAGCCCTAGCGGCGCGTCGCGCAACGCCTGCTCGTTAGCACGCGCAAAGCCCAGCAGGTCCGCGCGGAAGTCGTCCAGAGCGAAATCGGCGAGCGTCACCCCGCCTCCCGTTTCCTCCAAGTCGAACACCTCGTCTTTCAGTCGGAGCAGTTGCTCGTCGCGCCAACGCGCGTCGCCGTCTGCCTCGGCGCGCGCATTGAGCAGATCATCATCGCCCGTGGCCGAAAGATCGACCAGTGCCATGCGAGCCTCTACTCGATCCTTGAGGCGCAAGTATTTGTTCAGGTCCTCTGTCGGCCAGAAATTGACCATGCGGATCGTGGCGTTGCGGCTGCCGATTCGATCGATCCGCCCGAAGCGCTGAATGAGGCGCACAGGGTTCCAGTGAATATCCACATTCACCAGCAGATCTGCATCCTGGAGATTTTGGCCTTCGGATATGCAGTCGGTGGCGATCAGCAAATCGATTTCGCTGCTGGCTTCGGCGCCGCGCATCAATGACCGGCGTTTGGCACGCGGCGCGAAGTTGACCAACACGTCCTGAAAACGCGCCCGGCCGAAGGTCGCCCGGCAGCCGTCGCCCGTCACGAGCGCCGCTTCTAGGCCGTACTCGCGCGCGAGGGGCAATAACTCCTCATAGAGATAGCGGGCGGTGTCAGTGAACGCCGTGAACAGGATGATCTTTCGGTTGACTTCACCGTCGCGGTTGGTGGTGGGCTTAGCCGCCTTGGCGGCCACGATAGCCTTGAGCTGGGCTAGCTTGGCGTCGCGATCTGGCGTGACCTTACGCGCTTCGGCGGCAAGCGCGGCGATCCGCTCACGATCGCGCGTCAGTGCCGCCTTCCACGCCATCCGGTCGATGTGGGCGAGGTTGTATTTCAGCGCACCGCCGACCTCGAAGGCTTCTTCCAACTCGTCGTCCAACTCGATCTCATCCGGCACCGGCGAGTCGATGGCCGCTGTCGTATCGAAAGTGTCTAGATCGGCAAGCCGCTGGTCGATGCGGGCAATCATGCGATCCATCGTCTGGCGAAAAGAACTTACGGAGCTTTCCAGTCGTTTGAGGAAGCCCACCTTCATCATGGCAACGAGATACTTCTCGCGGTTGCCCTGATCGAAATTGCCGCCCTTGTCATAAATGGCACGATACTTGGGAAGCACGAAGGTCAACGGCCCATAGAGCGCCAGCTCCAGCTTGCCGATCGCCGTGTCCACATCCTCAAATGCCGGAAACCCGCCCTTGCTGTCGATGTTAGCGAACACGGATTCGGGCGCAGCCCGCTTCGGAAACCCGCCGATCTTCTCCATCGAGGCGGCGTAGTGGCGCTCCACGTGCTTGCGTGAGCGCGCAATGGTTACGCCGTCGAGCAGGCCGAACAGCGCAGGCGGCAACTTGTTCAACAACTCGCCGGCATCACGGCTGCCGCTCTTCGCCCAATCCGAAAAGCGTCGTCGGGCACCGCCAATCAATATGCCGAGGTTGGGCACGCCCAAGTCCGTGAAACCGTCTCCCCTGTCGGCGGAAATCAGGTCGAGTTGAGCCTTGAGGTCGCTCAGATCGTTGTTTACCGGCGTAGCCGAGAGCAGAAGGACTTTGGTGGAGAGCCCGGACTTAATGACATCATCCATCAACCGTTCGTAGCGGCTACGGCGCCCGCCTCCAGTCTTGTTCCGGGACGCGCTCCGGAAATTGTGGGACTCATCAATGACGACAAGATCGTAGTTGCCCCACTCGATTCGCCCAAGGTCGATGTCGCCGACCCTACCCTTTTCACGCGAAAGATCAGTATGAGACAGAACGGTGTAACCGAACCTGTCCTCCCGCAGCGAATTCATCTCGCTGTTGTTTGCAGCGAGGTAATCGGTCCAGTTTTCGCGTAGCTTCTTCGGGCACAACACGAGCACGTTCTTGTTGCGCTTCTCGAACCACTTAATGACGGCCAGAGCGGTAAAAGTCTTACCCAAACCGACGCTGTCTGCCAGGATGCAGCCGCCATGCTTTTCGATCTTGGTGAGCACCGCGCGTAGGCCGTCGCGCTGGAAATCGAACAAAGTACGCCAGATCGCGGTCTGTTCGAACGCGGTCTGTTTGATCAGCGCATCTTCCGCTGCTTGGCCGATAAGGAAGTCGCCGAACAGGTGGAGCAGTGTCTTGTAGTAGACGAACTCAGGAGCGGCGTGAGCGCAAGTGGCTTCTAGCGCGCGAAGGACTTCTTCGCGTACGTCTTCGGTCAAGCCTCTGTCGCTCCACAGTTCGTCGAACCACGCCAGCAGGTCCTCTCGGTCACGGTCACCGTCAACGATCAGATTGAGTTCGATATTGGGCGAATCGCCCAACCCTAACCCGTTAATCGTGAAATTCGAGCTGCCAAGTACAGCGTGCGGGCGGCGCCCGTCGTCGATGTGGACCAGCTTTCCATGCAGTAGTCCGGACCGCTTGACCGACCGTATTTCGACACGCTCTCGGATCCATTGAGCACAGCGCAACGCTGCAGCTCTTTGCCTGATTTGCTCAGTAAGACGCAACCCGCCTTCATGGAATGAGAATGCGGGAGGAACGAGACCCGCATTGTCGGCGTCCTTCAGGAATCTCGGCTCGCCGAAGAGGAAGCGCATCTGTTCGACGCTGTCCAAAGTCGAGCGGAGTCGGTCATAAGCGAATGTCGTGAAATATGCAGAGACAACGGAAAGGCGACTGTTTGGAGCCGCGCGCTCAGTGATGAACTCGTGGACCGCTCCCCTGCTACGGTTATCCCTGATGCCCGATCGCCCTGTTCTCACGCCTGCTCCCCAATTAACATCGACGCCAGTCAAGAGCCGCAAACCCGGTTCAGAGCGGCTTGCCGACAACCTTTGCATTCACTCGGTCAGCTAAGCAACGCGATAAATGAATGGTCGAATCAAGGACATGTTCTACTACCGATGAACTTGGTCGATGGACGCCGGCATGGGCGAAGTCATGAAACTCCCGGAAAACGCGAGGGAACGCTGAGTGGCCAGTGTAGCGGATGCTCCGGCACGCCGATATGGTGGGAATTACGAGATAATTCAAGCGGTTGGGAGGAAGGCATGGAGGACGGATTGTTCAGGGGCAGGACAGCCATCGTGACCGGCGGCGCGCGCGGAATCGGGCTGGCCTGCGCTGCGAAAATCACCGCCGGCGGCGGGCACGTCGCCCTGTGGGATCGCGACCCCGAGCGCACGAAACAATCCGCCGCCGCGCTGAAAGGCGCCGTCGCCGTTACCGTCGACGTCACCAGCGAGGCGGATGTGGCCAGGGCGCTGGCCGAGACCGAGCAGCTGCTCGCGCCGCCGGACATTATGGTCGCCAGCGCCGGCATCACCGGCCCAAACACCACCGTGGCAAAATATCCCGTCGATGCGTGGCGTCAGGTGATCGACATCAACCTGACCGGCGTCTTCCTGTGCAACCGCGCGGTTGCCGACGGCATGGCGCAGCGCGGCTGGGGCCGCATCGTCAACATCGCCTCGGTCGCGGGCAAGGAAGGCAATCCGAACGCATCGGCCTATTCCGCGTCGAAAGCCGGCGTCATCGGTCTGACCAAGTCGCTCGGCAAGGAACTTGCTAAAACCGGCGTGCTGGTGAATTGCGTGGCACCGGCGGTCGTGAAGACGGAATTGTTCAGCCAGATGACCGAGCAGCACATCAACTACATGCTTTCCAAGATCCCGATGAACCGCTTCGGCGAGGTCGAGGAAGTGGCCGAGATGGTGGCATGGCTCGCCTCCTCGCACTGCACCTTCGCCACGGGTGCGGTCTTCGATCTCTCCGGTGGCAGAGCCACTTATTAAGGATGACTTACCGATGTCTTTGCATGAACTCACGCTGACCGAACTCTCCGCCGGCCTCGCCGCCAAGCGCTTCTCTTCGCGCGAGATCGTCGATGCGCTGCTGGCCCGCATCGAGAAAGCCGACGGCAAGCTGCACGCTTTCACCGAAGTCTATGCCAGGGAAGCGCGCGCGATGGCTGACGGCGCCGATGCCGCGCGCGCCTCGGGCTTTCCCTTGCCGGCGCTGCATGGCCTGCCCATCGCCTACAAGGACCTCTGCGACATCGCCGGGCGCATCGGCACCGGCGGCTCCAGGATGTGGGAAAAGCGCGTCGCCACCGAGACCTCGAACACCGTGGAGCGCCTGACCGCCGCCGGCATGGTGCCGCTGGGCAAACTGCACATGGTCGAGTTCGCGTTCGGCGGCTGGGGCACCAACCCGCTGATGGGCACGCCGTGGAATCCGTGGGACCTGCGGACCCACCGCACCCCCGGCGGCTCGTCGAGCGGCACCGGCGTCGCCGTCGCGGCGCGACTGACGCCCGCCGGCATCGGCAGCGACACCGGCGGCTCGGTGCGCATCCCCTGCGCCTTCAACGGGCTCGTGGGCCTCAAGGTCACGTTCGGCCGCATCGGCCTGCACGGCACGATGCTGCTGTCGTGGACGCTCGACTCGATCGGCCCGATGACGCGCTCGGTCGAGGATTGCGCTCTCATGCTCAATGCCCTCGCGGCGCCCGATCCGCGCGACCCGACCACGCTCCACCAGCCGCTCGAGGATTTCACCGCCGCGACCAGGGGCGGATCGATCAAGGGCATGCGCATCGCCCTGCCCGACGCCGCGTCCCTGCCCGCGAGCCATGCCGACGTCATCGCGGCCTGGCAGGCCTCGGCCAGGACTCTGGAACAGCTCGGCGCCATCGTCGAGCCGGTGAAGCTTCCCGAGTGGTATTTCAATCTCGGCGTCGGCGCGGGCTCGATCTCGGCTTCGGAACTGTGGTCGCTGCATCGCGCCTGGATCGAGGACATGAGCCAGCCGATCGGCGACGGCGTCCGCGGACGGGCAATGGCGGCCAAGGGCTTTGCGCCCGCCCTCTACGCCGAAGAACTGCGCCGCATGGCCGAGCGCCGGGCGGCCTTCAACGCCTGGATGGCGCCCTACGATGCGCTGCTGACGCCGACGCTGGCCTCGGGAGCGATCCCGGTCGCCGAGGTCGACGAAACCTCGCCCGCGATCTCCCTGATGACCCGCCCCGGCAACTATCTCGGCCTCTGTGGCCTCTCGCTGCCGAGCGGCTTCTCGAACGGTCTCCCTGTCGGCATCCAGCTGCTCGGCAAGCCCTACGCCGAGGGCACGGTGCTTCGGATCGGCAAGGCGCTGCAGGACGCGACCGACTTCCACAAGCGCGCGCCGGATCTGTCGTCGCTGGGACTTTAGAAAAGAGAAAGGTCCCTCGCTTGTGCTCGGGATGACAGTGATTTTGTTGTTGCGGCTTCGCGCCAAGCGCAATTGGTCAATCACGACAAAACTGTCATCCCGAAGGTAGCGAGGGACCTTCCGCTTTCAGTCGCGCTGCGGCATGCCCTGCGGCACGACCGTCTTCACGAGCGAGGCGTCGAGCGCCTCGTATTCGTGGTAGCGAATCGTGTCGTAGAGTTCCTGACGGGTCTGCATGCGGTCGATCACGTTCTGGGTGCCGCCGTCGCGCTGGATCGCCGCGTAGACGCCTTCCTGCGCCTTGTTCGCCGCGCGTAGTGCCGACACCGGCCAGATCACCATCCGGTAGCCCATCGCCTCGAACTCCGACGCGGTGAAGAACGGCGTACGGCCGAACTCGGTCATGTTGGCCAGAAGCTTCACGCCCGGCATCGCCCTGGCGAAGGCGCGGAACATTTCGGCGTTCACCAGCGCCTCGGGAAAGATCGCGTCGGCCCCGGCCTCGACATAGAGCCGCGCGCGCGCCACGGCGCCGTCGATACCCTCGCTCGCCGCCGCGTCGGTGCGGGCGATCACCACGAGGTGACGCCGCGCCTTGGCGGCACCAGCGACCTTG
>JABMNB010000524.1 GCA_013205335.1 Rhodospirillales bacterium | reverse complement strand
GCTGTGCCGTTCCATGTATTCCGACATGTCGAAGCGTATGACCTCGAGGCCGAGCAGGCGCGCAAGCTGGCGCGTGACCTCGGTCTTGCCGACGCCGGTCGGACCGGCCAACAGATAGCTGCCGATCGGCTTCTCCGGCGAACGCAGGCCCGCGCGCGCGAGCTTGATCGACGCGGCGAGCTGATCGATCGCATGGTCCTGTCCGAACACGACCGTCTTCAGGTCGCGGTCGATGGTGCGCAACAGCGCGGTGTCGTCTTTGGAGACGGCCTTCGGCGGAATGCGGGCGATCTTGGCGACGATGTCCTCTATGTCGGACACCTCGATCGTGGTCTTGCGCTTGTCGGGCGTGCGCAGCATCTGGGCCGCACCGACCTCGTCGATCACGTCGATCGCCTTGTCCGGCAGCTTGCGGTCGTGGATATAGCGCGCCGACAGTTCGACGGCCGCCTTGATGGCGTCGTCGGTGTAGGAAACGCGATGATGCTTCTCGTAAACCGGCTTGAGGCCGCGCATGATTTCGACGGCGTCACTGATCGTGGGCTCCGGCACGTCGATCTTCTGGAAGCGGCGGACCAGCGCGCGGTCCTTTTCGAAGTAGTTTCGGTATTCCTTGTAGGTCGTCGAGCCGATGCAGCGCAGGTCTCCCGACTGCAGCGAGGGCTTCAGGAGGTTCGACGCGTCCATCGAGCCGCCGGACGTCGCGCCAGCGCCGATGATCGTGTGAATCTCGTCGATGAAGAGGACCGAGTTCGGCTTCTTCTTGAGTTCGCCCAGAACTGCCTTCAGACGCTCCTCGAAGTCGCCACGATAGCGCGTGCCGGCCAGCAGCGCTCCCATGTCGAGCGAGTAGATGATCGCTTCCTTCAGGACCTCCGGCACCTCACCGTCGACGATCTTGCGGGCAAGACCCTCCGCGATCGCCGTCTTGCCGACGCCGGGCTCGCCGACATAGAGCGGGTTGTTCTTGGTGCGGCGGCACAGGACCTGAATGGTGCGTTCGACCTCATGCTCGCGGCCGATCAGCGGATCGACGCGACCGTCCTTGGCCTTCTGGTTGAGGTCGACACAATAGGCGGCCAGCGCCTCGTTGCCCTGCTTCGCCGCGGGCTCGCCACCCGACTCCTCTTCCGATCCGCTGACGCGGCGCGTGCGGGTGCGGCCGGGTACCTTGGCCTTGCCGTGGCTGATGTAGTCGACGGCATCGAGCCGCGTCATGCCCTGGTTTTCGAGGAACGAGACGGCGTGGCTGTCGCGCTCGGAGAAGAGTGCGACCAGAACGTTGGCGCCGGTCACTTCATTGCGGCCCGACGACTGCACGTGCACCGCGGCACGCTGGACGACGCGCTGGAATCCGGCGGTCGGCAGAGGCTCGCTGGGATTCTGGGTGATGATGCCCTTGAGGCGATTGTCGACGAAGGTTTCGAGATCGTGCCTCAGCCGGTCGATATCGACCCCGCACGCCTTGAGCACGGGCATCGCATCCTCGTCCTCGGTCATCGACAGCAGCAAGTGCTCCAGCGTCGCGTACTCGTGGCGCCGCTCACCTGCGAGCCCGAAGGCGCGATGCAGGGACTTCTCGAGGTTCTTGGACAGCATGGACATCGAACCACCTCGACTGGAAAAACGAACTACTTTTGGTCGCCGTTACTCTTTCTCCAACGTGCACTGGAGAGGGTGCTGATTCTTGCGCGCGTAATCCACCGTTTGGGTCACCTTGGTCTCGGCGATCTCGTAGGTGTAGACGCCGCAGACCCCCACGCCCTTCTGGTGGACGTGAAGCATGACCTCGGTCGCCTCTTCGCGAGTCTTCTGGAAGATGTTCTGCAGGACGTCGACCACGAACTCCATCGGCGTGTAGTCGTCGTTCAGCATGAGCACCTTGTACATCGACGGCTTCTTGGTGCGCGTCCGCGTGAGCGTAAGCGCTCCGGTTCGCCCGTCGTCGCCGCCCTCTCCGTCGTCGCGACGCGGCGGTTGCTGGGGAGGCCCACCGGGCGGCTGCTGGGGCGGCTCTCCCGCCCCGCCGAGCCGCCATTCGCCTGCGCTACGCGGAAAATACATCGTCGACGTCACGCTCCAAATCAAAGTCACGAACCAATTATATAGGTAGCGTTACCGATTCCGCTACCTCGCCCGAAGCCCATCCTTCCCCACGACCAGCATCCAGCGGTCGGTGCGGGCGCGCTGGAGCGGAGCGTTCATGTCGCGGCGCAGTTCCGCGGGCTCTAGCTGGCGGGGTGGATTGACCGGCACCGGCACCTTGTCCAACGAAAACAGCCTGGCGGAGAACTTCACGTTCGCGAAGCCATCCGTCGGATAGTGATAGGCCTGAAAGCCCCAGACTCCGTTCCGGCAGGACGCCACGGTCCACCAGAAATCATTGTCCGGAAGGCGCATGCCGTCTCGCGGCGGGCCGAAGGCGCGACTAGCTTCGAGCAACCCTACGAGTTCACGGGTTTCATCGACGGTCAGAATGCGCTGACCACCCTTCATGCTCCAGGGAGCGAAGATGTCCTTTGGATTGGAAATCAACATGTTGGTGATGCCGGTCGTGACATTGCCCTGCCCCTCCAACACGCCGATGTTCATGCCCGCCGTGCCGTCGGGCTGCAGGAAGATGTCGTAGGCGCGGACCTGCTCCTCCCACAGGCCATTGTAAACCAGCCTGAGATGGTTTCGGCCGCCCGCCACGCAGGCAGCCCGGATATCGTTGGCCGCGACGAAGTCGAACCAATGGAAACTGCGCGCGACCGGCAGATCGACGTTACGGTCCGGCCGCTGCGCCGTCGCAGGCGCCAGCCAAATCGCGCTCAGGACGGCAAACGCCACCAGAAAAGCCCTCATCACGCCTCCTCCACGGGGACGGGCATAATCCGGGCCATTTGGGGCAGCAGAGCGGCACGACCAAAGTTGCGTAGCCTCACGAACTTTAGTAGAGTTGGAGGAATGGATCATAAGCTATTGGATGAGCACAATAATTAGATTTGCGTATGGCCTATTCGCAATGATTTCCCCCCTCAGGCGAATTGCGGTTAGCCTTTCCTGGCTTGCCTTAAGCGTTGTTTTTCTCGGTGCCATGCTGGCGCCCTCCCCGGTCGACGCCCAGACGACATCGGTCAAGCGTGCCGCACCGCCTGCCAAGACGCGCGCCAAAGCCGCTTCGCGCAATACCTCCTCTTCCTGGGTCGCCAATCCGGCCGTCAGTGCGCGTGACTCGTATCTGATCGTCGACGCAACGAGCGGACGCGAACTCGCCTCCGATCGCGCCGACGAACTCCGTCATCCGGCATCGCTCACCAAACTGATGACGATCTACCTCACCTTCTCGGCCCTCGATTCGGGCCGGCTGTCGCTCGGCGACGGCCTGCCGGTGTCGGTCAATGCCCTCAATGCGCCGCCCACCAAGATGGGCATGACGCCGGGCGGCACCGTGAACGTACGCGACGCCACGATGGCGCTCGTCACGCGCTCCGCCAACGACGCCGCGGTACTGCTCGCCGAGGGCCTCGCCGGCAGCGAGGAGGCGTTCGCCCGCCTTATGACGCAGAAGGCGCGCCAGCTCGGCATGAGTTCGACGGTGTTCCGGAATGCGTCGGGCCTGCCGAACAGCGAGCAGGTCACCACGGCCCGCGATCTCGCCAAGCTCGCCAATGCGCTGATGCGCGACTACCCGCATTACTATGCGATCTTCTCGACCCAGAGCTACGCCTACCGCGGGCGCGTCCTTGCGAACCACAATCGCATGCTCGGCAGCTACGACGGCGCCGACGGCCTGAAGACGGGCTACACGGTGGCGTCGGGTTTCAACCTCGTGATGTCGGCGGTGCGCGACAACCGTCGCCTGATCGGTGTCGTCATGGGCGGCACCAGCGCCAGCCAGCGCGACCGGACGATGGCCGCCCTCATGGATCGCGGCTTCGCGCTGGCGCAGGCCATGCAGCTCTCGCCCTGGGCCTCGCTGCGCAAGCCTGCGTCCGCCCGGTATTCGGCCGCCCAGTTCGATCCCGGCAGCAGCTTCGCCGAGGCCTATCGGCCGCCAGCCGCCGCTGCCCAACAGCAGCAGGTCAGCCCGAGGTATGCGGGCTTCGCAGCCCCCGCTCCGGCGACATCAGCCTCGGCCTCTGCCTTCGCCGCAGCGCCTCCCGCCGCGACGCCGGCTCCCGCTCCCGTTCCCGTAATGCCTGACACGCCGGCGCTGGGAAGCTGGGTAATCCAGGTCGGTTCGTTCAGCGAGCCTCAGGCGGCGCAGGCCGCGGTCGAGCGCGCCGCAGCGGCGCTGCCGAACGCCCGCTCAGCCTCCGCGATCGTCGACGAGGTTCAGATGGCGAACCGCACCTTCCATCGCGCACGACTTATCAACCTGTCTCAGGAACAAGCCACCGAAGGCTGCAAGCGCCTCGAAAAGCGGAAGATCTATTGCTCCGCGCTGCAGGTCACGGCGTGGAATACGCCGGGCGCCCGCTGAGCGCCCGTTTCAGCCGGACCACGAACGCCCGCTTGTGACGGCGCTGCCAGAGCGCCAGGTTCCAGAGTTCCTGGCTGGGCTGCAGGCGCGACCGGATCGGCTCGAAGACAGACACCTCGGTCAGCTTCCCCCGTACTTTCACCTTGAGCGGCACGACGCGGTAGCCGGGCCCCTCATAAGCCGCGAGCCGGGCGACGTCGCGGTCGCTCAGACCTCCCACGATCGCTCCCGGGACTTGGGCCCGGTGGTCCGCAATGACGATCGGATAGGTCGCATTCTTCACCCGGCGCCGCGCGTGGCCCGGCAGACTGGCCACCGTGTACGCTTGCGGCGGCAGCCGGCGCCCCAGAACCAGAGCCGTCACGTCGCGATCGAGCAACGTGCCGTAGAAGAAGAAGCGCATCAGTGATGGCCGGACGAAGCATCGTCCGGAAGCTCCACCCCGCAGGCCGCCAAGGCGGCCTTCAGATCCGTCATCAGGCGTGCGAGGCCCGCATCGTCAGCCGCCTCGCAGCGCGCCACCAGGACAGGCTGGGTGTTGGACGCTCGCAGGAGCCACCAGCCATCCTTGGTGCTGACGCGCACGCCATCGATGTCCGAGAACTTCGCACCGTCCTTCTGCAGGCGCGCCTTGACCTTCTCGACGACACCAAATTTCTGGTCGTCAGGGCAATCGAAGCGCAGTTCAGGCGTGTTCACCGGCTGGGGCAGGCCGTCGCGCATCTCGGCCAGGCTCTCCTTCGCATTCGCCACGATGTTGAGCAGGCGCAGGCCGCAATAGAGCGCGTCGTCGAAGCCATAGAAGGTGTCGGCGAAGAACACGTGGCCGCTCATTTCGCCGGCGAGCGGCGAGCCGATCTCGGCCATCTTGCTCTTGATCAGCGAATGACCGGTCTTGAACATCATCGGCTTGCCGCCGGCCTTGGCGATCTCGTCGAACAGGACCTGGCTCGCCTTGACGTCGGCGATGATGGTGGCGCCAGGGTGGGTCTTCAGCACCTCGCGCGACCACAGGACCAGGAGCTGGTCGCCCCACAGGATGCGGCCTTGGCCATCGACGGCGCCGATTCGATCACCGTCGCCGTCGAAAGCGATCCCGAGGTCGCAGCCCTGCTTCTTCACCTCGGCGATCAGTTGCTCGAGGTTCTTCGGCACGGTGGGGTCCGGATGATGTGACGGGAAGGTCCCATCGACCTTCTCGTTCAACACGAAGTGCTCGCCCTCGAGCTTGTCGACGACGGCGCGAATCGAGACGCCGACGGCGCCGTTACCGGTATCCCAGGCAACCTTGAGCTTCTTGCCGGGCTTGACGTCCCGCAACAGGCGCGCGGCATAATCAGCAAGGACCGGCCGTTTCTCGACCTTGCCCTGCCCCGTTTCCCAGTCGCCCTTGCCGGCCATCTCGCCAAGCGTCTGGATGTCGGCGCCGAAGAACGACTTCTTGCCCATCATCATCTTGAAGCCGTTATAATCCGGCGGATTGTGCGATCCGGTGATCTGGATTCCGCCATCGGCTTCGAGGTGATACACCGCAAAGTAGAGCATCGGAGTCGCGGCGAGACCGATGTCGACCACGTCTATCCCGGCCGCGGTCAGGCCATCGATGCAGGCGGCCGCGAGTTCGGGAGAACTCAACCTTCCGTCGTACCCGAGCGCCATGCGCTTGCCGCCCTTGCGCCGGACAAGCGTGCCCAATGTTCGTCCGATCGCCCGGGCATCGGCGGCATGTACGGTGTCGCCCACGATGCCGCGGATATCGTACTCACGCAGGATGCTCGGATCGAACTTGTGCGCCGTCTGGCTCATACAATGGACTCCGGAGAGGGACCGTAAGGAATTTCAGGTGCGCGGGCCAGGCCGGCCGACGCCTTCGTACTTGAAACCGAGCGTCCGCATTTCCTCGGGATCGAAGATGTTGCGCAGGTCGACGATGCGGGGCTGGCGCATCGCCTCCTTGAGGCGGCGCGGGTCGAGCCCGCGGAACTCATGCCATTCGGTGATGACCACCAGCACGTCGGCCCCCGTGGCCGCCTCGTAGGCGGTCTCGGCGAAGGTGACGCCCTTCATGATACGCCCCGCCTCGACCATGCCTTCGGGATCGAACGCCACGATCCTGCCGCCCGCAGCCTGCAGCGCCGGCACGATGTCGAGCGACGGCGCATCGCGCATGTCGTCGGTATTGGCTTTGAAGGTCAGGCCCAGCACGCCGATCGTGAGGTCAGCGACCGAGCCGCCGCAGAAATCGATGACCTTCTGCGCCATCTTCTTCTTGCGGCTGTCGTTCACCCGGATGACCTGTTCGACGATCGTCTGCGGCGCATTGGCCTCGCGCGCCGTATAGGCCAGTGCCAGCGTATCCTTGGGGAAGCACGAGCCGCCGAACCCCGGGCCCGGATGCAGGAATTTCCGCCCGATGCGGCCATCGAGGCCGATCCCGCGGGCCACGTCATGCACGTCGGCGCCGACACGCTCGCAGAGGTCGGCGATCTCGTTGATGAAGGTGATCTTGGTCGCGAGGAACGCGTTGCCCGCGTACTTGGTGACCTCCGCCGTCTCGATGTTGGTGAATACCATCGGCGTCTGGATCAGGTTGAGCGGCCGGTAGATCGCCGACATCACGTCCCGCGCGCGCTGGCTCTCGACGCCGATCACGACGCGATCGGGCTTCATGAAATCCTCGATCGCCGCGCCCTCGCGCAGGAACTCCGGATTGGACGCCACGTCGAACTCGGCAGCGGGCCGCGACTCGCGGATGATGCGCGCGACTTCCCGTCCCGTGCCCACCGGCACCGTCGACTTGGTCACCACCACGGTATAGCCGCGGATCGCCTGGGCGATCTCGGCAGCGGCGGCATAGACATAGGACAGGTCGGCATGGCCGTCGCCGCGCCGCGTCGGAGTGCCGACGGCAATGAACACCGCATCGGCGTTGCCCACCGCATCGCCCAGCTGCGTGCTGAAGGTGAGCCGCCCGGACCGCGCGTTGTCGGCCACCAGCTTGTCCAGCCCCGGCTCGAAGATCGGAATCTCGCCGTTGCGCAGACGCTCGATCTTGCTCGTGTCCTTGTCGACGCAGATCACGTCATGGCCGAACTGGGCAAAGCAGGCTCCGGACACAAGACCGACATAGCCCGAACCGATCATCGCAAT
Organism: Rhodospirillales bacterium; assembly: GCA_013205335.1. Lineage (GTDB taxonomy): Bacteria > Pseudomonadota > Alphaproteobacteria > Reyranellales > Reyranellaceae > Reyranella. The sequence continues at coordinate 10,039 of JABMNB010000524.1, read as the reverse complement.
ACGCATGTGCTCAGCCTTTCAGAAGGTGACCAAGGAGAGCCCGCGTCTCCGCCGCGGTATCGGCGCGGTGCAGGGCCACGGCGACGTTGGCCTCGAGGAAGCCGAGGCGGCTGCCGCAATCGTAACGCTGACCAGCATAGCGGAGCGCATGGAAGGGTTTGTGACCGATCATTCTCGCCATTGCATCAGTGAGCTGTATTTCGCCTCCGGCGCCGGTCTCATGCCGGTCGAGATGGTCGAACACCTCAGGCAGCAGCACGTAACGGCCGATCAAGGCGAGGGTCGAAGGCGCCTCCTCGGGCCTGGGCTTTTCCACCAGGCCGGTGATCTCCGACAGGTTTCCGTTCTCGTTCTTCACGGCCGCGATGCCGTAACTCTTCGTCTGCTCGCGCGGCACGTCCATCACCGCAACGACGCTGCCGCCCGTCTTCTCGTGCGCCTCCACGAGCTGGCCGATGCAGCTTGGCTTATCGAGCGTCAGTTCATCGGGCAGCAGCACGGCAAACGGCTCGCGGCCGATCCAGTGACGGGCGCACCACACGGCATGGCCGAGACCGAGCGGCTTCTGCTGGCGCGTGAAGATGGCATTGCCCGGCTTGATCGTTGCGTCCTGCGTCACCTTCAGCTCCGGCGCCTTCTTGCGATGCTCGAGCGTCGCTTCGAGCTCATAGGCGTGATCGAAATGATCCTCCAGTGCGCCCTTGTTGCGGCCCGACACGAAGACGAACTCCTCGATACCGGCGGCGAGGCATTCCTCGACCGCGTACTGGATGAGGGGGCGGTCGACGACGGTCAGCATCTCCTTGGGCATGGCTTTGGTCGCGGGCAGGAACCTGGTGCCGAGACCAGCGACCGGCAGGACGGCTTTACGGACACGCTGCGCCATGCTTCAACCTCGTTCAGCGGCTAGATTCTATAGTTAAATCAATGATTTGACAGGACCGTTACCCGAAACCCCGCAGGCCGCGCTAGATGGCATGTCGCCGCCCCTTCTGGCAAGATCATCCATCGAGCAGTACGTCCTTGGCGCGGTTGATCCGCGCGGCGAGGTCGGCCGTCCCGCCAACATCGGGATGCATGCGCTGGATGAGGCGCCGATGGGCCGCCCGAACCTCGTCCGCCGTGGCACCTCCCGCCAGCCCGAGCACCGCCAGCGCCTCGTCGCGCGTCATGTCGCCACGCGCGCCACGGGGCGACGCCGTTCGCTGTGCGTTGCGCCAGTCCGCCCCCAACCGGCGGTCGAGATAGGCTTCGAGAACTTTGAGCGAATCGGCGTCGGCTGCGCATTCCGCCCGCAGTTCGAGAAGCTCGGCGTCGGTCAGCACGTCGAGGGCGCGCCCGGCATAGCGACCGGCCAGCACCGTGCCGCCGACATCGCCGCTCGCATGATCGATCCAGGCTTGCAGGAACCCTGTGTTGACCTCCGTGCGTTGGCCGGCACCCGGCGAGCTGAAACCACCCGAGGGGCGGCGACGCACCGCCCGTGCGATCAACGCGGTGATCACCACACCCGCCAGGCCAAGCAGCTCCGGCATCAGACCTGGCAGGAAGCGCAGGCCGAAAATCAGCAAGCCTCCCACTCCGATGCCGCCCAGAACGACCATGATCAAGCGCAAGACGCGCGCCAACGACGTGGGGTTGGCCCGCAGCAGCCAGGCGATAATCAAGGCGATCGCGGCAAAGGCAAGGAGCGCCAGAAGGAGCGCCGCTGGCATGGCTACTGCCGGGTCGTTGGCGCCTGTGGCGCCTGCGTTTGCGGCTGAGTCTGTGACTGCGGCTCTGCCCGCTCGCGCTGGATCTGGCGCCAACGCTCGACGTTGCGATTATGCTCGGGAAGCGTAGTGGCGAAGGCGTGACCGCCCTGGCCGTCAGCGACGAAGAAGAGAGATCTGTCGCGCCCCGGATTGGTCGCCGCCACGATCGAGGCTCGCCCGGGATTGCTGATCGGCCCGCGGGGCAGGGCTGCGATCACATAGGTGTTGAATGGTGTGTTCGACTGCAGGTCGGCACGCGTCAGATCACGGCCGAGCGCCGTCTTCCCTTCGGTCAGGCCGTAGATGGTGGTCGGGTCGCTTTCCAGTTTCATGCGCCGACGAAGGCGATTGATGAACACCGCCGCCACCTTTGACCGCTCGGCCGGGACCGCCGTTTCCTTTTCTACGATCGACGCCAGAATCAGCGCCTCGCGCTTGTTGGCGAGCGGCAAGCCGGCGGCGCGCTTGCGCCACGCCTCGTCGAGGGTCTTGTCCATTGCCTCCTTCATGCGCAGCAACAACCCGTCGCGGGTATCGTCGCGCGAATAGAAGTAGGTTTCAGGAAGAAGGTCGCCTTCCTTGACGTCGAGCGTGATCTCGCCGCTGAGCGCCTCGGTCCTGCGCACCAGTTCCAGGGCCTCGGGAGTCGTCATGCCCTCGGGAATGGTGAGGCGGCGCTGCACGACCTTGCCCGACTGCAGCAGTTCGACAAGCGCCTGCATCGACGTATGCGCCGGCACCTCGTACTCGCCGGCCTTGATGGGCCTGGGCGAAGGATCGATCATCAATGCCACGCGGAACAGGCCCGGATGGGCGATGACGCCCTCCTCCTGCAGCAGCTTGGACATCGTCGTCGGTCCCGCGCCACGCGGGATAACTACGTTCTTCGTCTTGTCGAGCGGTCCCTGCGCCGTGAGGAGGACGTGGCCGACATAGACCGAGCCCCCCATCACGGTGGCAAACAGTGCGATGAAAAAGAGAACCCAGCGGAAGTAGCTGAGCATGACTCAGCTCCTGATAGTCAGGCGAGCCCGACGATCAGGGCCGCGTTTGTGCCGCCAAATCCGAATGAGTTGCTCAGCGCATGGCGGACCTTGCGCTGCTTGGCCTGCTTGGGAACCAGATCGATATCGCAACCTTCGTCCGGCTCGTCGAGGTTTAGGGTCGGCGGAACGGCCTGCTCGATCAGCGACTTGATGGCGTAGATGGCCTCGATCGCGCCGGCGGCGCCCAGCAGATGACCGGTCGCCGACTTGGTCGACGACATCGAGAGATTGTAGGCATCCTGGCCGAAGGTGCGCTTCACGGCGCCCAGCTCGATCACATCCGCCATTGTCGATGTGCCGTGCGCGTTCACATAGTCGATCTGGTCGGTACCGAGATTGGCGCGCTTCAGCGCTGCCTTCATGGCGCGCACTGCGCCGTCACCGTCCTCGGAAGGTGCGGTGATGTGGTAGGCGTCACCCGAAAGTCCATAGCCCAGGATCTCGGCGTATATCTTGGCGCCGCGCTTCTTGGCGTGTTCGTACTCCTCGAGTACGACGCAGCCCGCCCCTTCGCCCATGACGAAGCCGTCACGCCGCTTGTCCCAAGGCCGCGAGGCCTCGGTCGGCGTGTCGTTGAAGTCGGTCGAGAGCGCCTTGCAGGCATTGAAGCCCGCGATGCCGATGCGGCAGATCGCGGCTTCGGCGCCGCCTGCCACCATGACGTCGGCATCCTCGAGCTGAATCAGCCGCGCCGCATCGCCGATCGCATGCGCGCCGGTGGCACAGGCGGTGACGACGGCATGGTTCGGCCCCCTGAAGCCGTACTTGATCGAGACCTGACCCGAGACGAGGTTGATCAGCGCCGAGGGAATGAAGAACGGGCTGACGCGACGCGGCCCCCGCTCCTTCAGTATCAGCGATGTCTCGTAAATCGTCTGCAAGCCGCCGATGCCGGAGCCGATCATGACGCCGGTCCGGTTCAGACTTTCCTCGTCCTGGGGCATCCAGCCGGAATCCTCGACCGCCTGCTGGGCGGCCGCGATTCCGAAGATGATGAACTTGTCGAGCTTCCGCTGATCCTTGGGCGCGATGTAATCGTCCACGTTGAAGTGGCCGTTCGCCTTGTCGCCTTTAGGCACCTCGCCCGCGATCTTGGTCGCGAGGTCCGAGGTATCGAAGGCCTGGATCGACCGAATACCGGACTCGGCCGCCATCAGGCGGCGCCAGTTCGTGTCGACGCCGTCACCCAACGGCGTCACCATGCCCATGCCGGTTACGACGACTCGCCTCATCTTCCGCCCATCCTCTTGCAGGAACCGGTGGAGATCAGGACTTCGCGGTGCCTTTGATGAAACCGATGGCGTCACCGACGGTCTGGATCTTTTCCGCCGCGTCGTCGGGAATTTCGATACCGAACTCCTCCTCGAACGCCATCACCAGTTCGACCGTATCGAGGCTGTCCGCGCCCAGATCGTCGATGAACTTGGCTTCTTCCTTGACCTGCGCGGCCTCGACGCCGAGATGCTCGATGACGATCTTCTTAACGCGCTCGGCAATATCGCTCATTGTCTTGTCCTTCCCGTCTATCCAAAAACAATTCCGGTCGCCGGAGGGGTTGGCGAATGCCGGGCTATTAACATAGCTCCCGTGCCATTGGCTAGGTCCGAAAAGCCCACAGAATCAGGCACTTGTAGGCCTGTCCCTCAGATCATCGCCATCCCGCCATTGATGTGCAGCGTCTGACCCGTAACATAAGCCGCCTCGTCGCTGGCGAGATAGACCACGCCGGCCGCGATCTCATCGGGCGAGCCGAGCCTGGCGGCGGGCACGCGGCCCAGGATGGTCTTCTTCTGGTCGTCGGTCAGCACGTCGGTCATTGGCGTCGCGATGAAACCGGGCGCCAGGCAGTTCACGGTAATGCCGCGCGACGCCAGCTCCTGCGCCAGCGACTTGGACATTCCGATCAGACCGGCCTTGGCCGCGGCATAATTCGCCTGCCCCGGGTTGCCGGTGACGCCCACGATGGAGGTGATGTTGATGACCCTGCCGAAGCGCCGCTTCATCATTCCGCGCATCGTCGCACGAGTCAGGCGAAAAGTTCCGGTCAAATTCACCTGCAGGACCTTGTCCCACTCCTCGTCCTTCATGCGCATCGAGATGTTGTCGCGCGTGATGCCGGCATTGTTCACGAGGATGTCGAGCTTGCCGCCCATCGCGGCCTCTGCCTCCTTGGCGAGCCGATCGATGTCGGCCGCGTCGTCCATCCTGGCCGCAACGACGTGCGCGCGCTCGCCGAGCGAGGCCTTGAGTTCCTCCAGGGCCTCGGCGCGCGTGCCCGAGAGCGTGACGGTCGCCCCCTGCTTATGAAGGGCGCGGGCGATCGCGCCGCCAATACCACCGGACGCACCGGTTACGAGGGCTGCCTTGCCGGTCAGGTCGAACATGGCACTCTCTCCTCAAACCGTCTTCAGGAAGGTTTCGATGTCGGCCGGTGTATTCAGCGCAAGGCCGGTCATTTCCTTGTCGATGCGCTTCACGAGACCTGACAGAACCTTGCCGGTGCCGCATTCCACCAGCACATCGACGCCCCGAGATTTCATATAATGCACGCTCTCGCGCCACCGCACGAGACCGGTCACCTGTTCCACCAACCGCTGCTTGATGGAGGCCGGGTCGCTGAGTTCGGAGGCCAGCACGTTGGACACCAGCGGCACGCGCGGGGGCATAAGCACCACTTCTTCCAGCGCGACCTTCATCGCATCGGCGGCAGGCTGCATCAGCGCACAATGGAAGGGCGCGCTAACAGGCAGCATCATGCCGCGCTTGCATCCTCGGGACTTGGCTGCCTCGATGGTACGCTCGACCGCGTCCTTGTGGCCGCTCACCACGATCTGGCCGCCGCCATTGTCGTTGGCGACCGCGACGATCTCGCCCTGGGCCGCTTCCTTGCAGGCTTCCTGGGCAGGCTCCAGTTCGATCCCGAGCAGGGCCGCCATGGCGCCGACGCCTACCGGCACGGCCTTCTGCATCGACTGCCCACGGAGCTTCAGGAGGCGTGCGGCATCCGTCAGTCTCAGGGCGCCGGCCGCAGCCAGGGCCGAGTATTCGCCCAGCGAATGGCCGGCGACATAAGCGGCGAGCGACGACAGAGGTTTGCCGCCGTCTTTTTCCAAAATCCGGGCCACCGCCACGCTGACGGCCATCAGAGCCGGCTGGGCATTCTCGGTCAGGATGAGGTCGCTTTCCGGTCCCTCCTGCATCAATTTGGAGAGATTCTGCTTCAGCGCCTCGTCGACCTCACCGAATACTTCCCGGGCGGTGGCAAAGGCGCCGGCAAGGTCTCCCCCCATGCCGACCGCCTGCGATCCCTGTCCCGGAAAGACAAAAGCCCGACTCATGCGCGTTTTCCCTTATTTTCGTCACGAATTGCGGCAGTCATACCGGGGTGCCGGACGCAGTCAAGCCGCACCGGGAATGCCTTGCTTTCGGGCCGCTTGCCTGTATAACCGCCGCTCTTCGGGGCCCATATGGGCCTCGAACTCCTTGCCGCCCCGATGCATTCCGCGATGGGTCGGCTAGATCCGGTCGGTTCTCACGAACTCCGGGTCGCTAACAGCCATAAGGAGCCGATTCTACATGGCACTTTACGAAAATGTCTTCATTGCGCGTCAGGACGTCCCGACGACGCAGGTGGAGGCCCTGACCACCCAGTTCGCCGAACTGGTCACCAGCCTGGGCGGCACCGTCTCCAAGAAGGAGTACTGGGGCCTGCGTTCGCTGACCTACCGCATCAAGAAAAACCGCAAGGGTCACTATACGCTGCTCAACATCGACGCCCCGTCGGCGGCGGTGAAGGAGCTTGAGCGCACGATGTCGATCAACGAAGACATCATTCGCTACATGACCGTGCGAGTCGACGAACTCGAGGAAGTGCCGTCGGCCATCATGGTGCGCAGCGCCGAGAAGTCCGACCGTCCGGGCGGCGATCGTGGCGACCGCTGGGGCGATCGCCCGCCGCGTCGCGAGCGTCCGCGCTTTGGCGAAGAGGGCGGCGCTCCCGCTCCGGTCGCTGCACTTACGGGAGAAGAAGAATGAGCGCCCAGCGTCGTCCGTTTACCCGCCGCCGCAAGAGCTGCCCGTTCTCCGGCGCCAATGCCCCGAAGATCGACTACAAGGACGTGCGCCTTCTTCAGCGCTTCGTCTCCGAACGCGGCAAGATCGTACCGAGCCGCATCTCGGCGGTCTCTTCCAAGAAGCAGCGCGAACTCGCCCAGGCGATCAAGCGCGCCCGCTTCTTGGCGCTCCTGCCTTACCTCATCGCCTAGCCGGGAGACGCAATCATGCCGATGAACGTCATCCTGCTCGAGCGCGTGCCGAAGCTCGGCCAGATGGGCGATGTTGTGAAGGTGAAGCCCGGCTTCGCCCGCAACTACCTCCTGCCGCAGAAGAAGGCCCTGCGCGCGACCAAGGACAACATCACGTACTTCGAATCGCAGCGTAAGACGCTGGAGGCGCAGAATCTCGAGCGCCGCCAGGAAGCCGAAGCGGTCGGCGGCAAGATGAGCGACCTCAAGGTCATCATCATCCGCCAGGCGTCCGAAGCTCTTCAGCTTTACGGTTCGGTCACCTCGCGTGACATCGCCGACGGCGCCGCCGCCGCTGGCGTCAATATCGAGCGCAGCCAGGTCGAACTGGACAAGCCGATCAAGGCGCTCGGCGAGCACAAGATCAAGATCCACCTCCATCCGGAAGTGGCGGTCGAGATCTCCGTGATCGTTGCCCGCTCCGCCGACGAGGCCGAGTTCCTCGCCAAGGGTGGCAGGCTCGTCGCCGAGACCGAGCGCGCGGCCATGGAAGCGGCCGAAGCCGCGCAGCGTGCGGCCGATCAGGCTGCCGCGCTGTTCGAGGCCAAGTCGGCCGAAGCCAAGGCCGCCGAGGGCGAAGAGACCGAGGCTGCGGCCGAGGAAGCGCCGGCCGACCAGAAGTAGCGCGCGTGCCGACAGGCACTGCGCATCCCTTCGAACGCATGTCATCGCACCGCGATGGCATGCGTTTTCTTTTGGTGCGTCCGTGATCTGGCGCCTCGGGGCCTACGCCGTGGCAGCAGTCGTCGCACTGCCTCTTCTCGGCGTTGCGTCCAGCCTGTTCACCGCGCAGGGAGAGCTCTGGCGGCACCTCGCGGAAACACAGCTGCAAGACATCGCTTTCAACACCGTCGTTCTCCTGCTCGGTGTCGGCCTCGGAACCGTCGTCATCGGCACCGGCACGGCCTGGCTTGTGACGATGTGCCGGTTCCCCGGCGTCGGGCTGCTGCAATGGGCACTGCTTCTGCCCCTGGTCATGCCGACCTATATCATCGGCTACGCCTATGCCGACCTGTTGGCCTTCGCCGGGCCGCTGCAGGCAGGCCTGCGCACCGCCACGGGTTGGTCTCGCGGCGAATACTGGTTCCCCGACCTCGGCTCGGCGGCTGGGGTCGCGTTCCTGTTCACGCTGGTGCTCTATCCCTACGTCTATCTCGCCGCGCGCGCTTCATTCCTGACACAGTCCCCGGCGCTGCTCGAAGCGAGCCGTATCCTGGGGAACGGACCGTGGCGCACTTTCCTGCGCATCGGCCTGCCGCTTGCCCGGCCGGCCATAGCCGCCGGCGCGGCCCTCGCTTTGCTGGAGACACTCGCCGATTTCGGGACCGTCCAATACTACGGCGTCCACACCTTCACGACGGCGATCTACCGGACCTGGTATGGCATGGGCAATCGCGAGGGCGCCGCGCAGATCTCGCTTGTCCTGATCGCCATCGCCGTCGCGCTGATCCTGCTCGAACGGCATTCACGCGGTCGGGCCGGCTTCGCCGTCGCCTCCAACCTGCGTCACCGCGCCGAGCCGGTCACGTTGCCGTCGGGCACCGCCCAGGCCGCCCTCTTCGCCTGTGCCCTGCCCGTCCTGTTGGGCTTCGTGCTGCCGACACTGCATCTCGCGCAGCTCGCGCTGAGTTCGGGGGCGGTGATGGCCGACCGCCGTTTCATCAGCGATGGCATCAACAGCCTGATCCTGGCCTCGCTGGCCGCCGTCATCATCGTCGGGCTCTCCCTGTTCCTGAGCTATGCCGGACGACTCGTGCGTCGACGTTCTCTCAATCGCACGATCGAGTTCGCCTCGCTGGGTTACGCCATTCCCGGCGCCGTCATCGCCGTCGGCGTGCTGCTGCCGCTCGCCGTGGCCGACCACGGCATCGACCTGTTGTCCCGAGGACTGTTCGGCTTCTCGACCGGATTGCTGTTGAGCGGCACCGCGTTTGCGCTGCTGCTCGCCTATACCGTCCGCTTCCTGGCCGTTGGCATGGCCAGCATCGCACCGGGGTTGGCGACGATCGATCCCGCAATGGATGCGAGTGCACGCGTGCTCGGTGCGCAGCCCTACCAGGTATTGCGCTATATCCATCTGCCCATGCTGCGTGCGCCGGCCTTGACGGCCGGCATCATTGCGTTCGTGGAAGTGCTGAAGGAGCTGCCGGCGACGCTGCTGATCCGGCCGTTCAATTTCGACACGCTGGCGGTCGGCGTCTTCCGGTTCGCATCCGACGAGCGCCTCGCTCAGGCGGCCGTCGGCGCGATCGTGATCGTTCTCGTCTCGCTGGTGCCGGTGATCCTGCTCAGCCGCGCGGTGGCCGCGGGATCACCGGCCGGCAGGCGGCCTATTTCCAGCCCGCCCGATCCATGATCTTCAGCGCCTCGGCGTTGTTCTGCGCGAACACCCGGGCATTGAGCTGGTCTTCCTTGAAGGCACCGAGCGACTTCAGCTCCTGCGACAGTTCGACTCCTGCCACCACCGGGAACTCCGAGTTGCCTTCCGCGAAGTAACGCTGCGCCGACGGTGACACCAGATACTCGAGGAATTTAATCGCGGCTTCCTTGTTGGGCGCGTACCTGGGCACGGCGCCACCGCTGATGTTCACATGCGTGCCACGCCCCGCCTGGTCGGGAAACACCACGCCGAGCCTGGCGGCAACCTCGCGGTCCTCCGGCTTCTTCGACCGCAGCAGGTTCACGTAGTAGTAGGTGTTGGACACCGCGAGGAAGGCCTCGCCGGCAGCGGCGCCCTTGAGCTGGTCGGTATCGCCGCCACGCGGCGGACGCGCGAGATTGGCGGCGACGCCCCTGGCCCAAGTCTCCGTCTTCTCCGGACCGAGCGCCGCCAGGAGCGAGCCGACCAACGACTGATTGTAGATGTGGCCTGACGGACGGATGAGGATCTGGCCCTTCCACTTCGGATCGGCCAGCGCCTCGTACGTCTTGGGCG
>JABMNB010000523.1 GCA_013205335.1 Rhodospirillales bacterium | reverse complement strand
ATGACCGCTTCAGGCCGCATCGTTTTCAGCAAAATGGAGGAAGTGGTCTTCGGACGGCCGGCCGCCGAGGCGGTCACCGAGCTGGTGGAGCGCCAGGGGGCGAACCGCGTGTTCCTGATGGTGAGCGGCACGCTGAACCGCGAGACCGACGAGATCGAGAAGCTGCGCCGGGCGCTGGGCAATAAATGCGCCGGCACCTTCGATAAGATGCCGGCACACTCGCCGCGCGCCGCCGTGGTGGCCGCGTCCGAGCAGGCCCGCGAGGCCCGCGCCGACCTGATCGTCACTTTGGGCGGCGGCTCGATCACCGATGCCGCCAAGGCGGTCCAGCTCTGCCTCGCCAACGACGTCCGCACGGCCCAGGACATGGACAGGATCCGCGGCCAGGCGGACGTGAAGCCGCCGACCGTGCGGCAGATCTCGATCCCGACCACCCTCTCGGCGGGCGAGTTCTCCGCCATCGCCGGCGTCACCAACGAGGCCACGAAGGTGAAGGAGATGTTCCGCCATCCCCTCACCATCCCGCAGGCCGTCATCCTCGATCCCGAAGTGACGCGCCATACGCCGATGTGGCTGCTGCTCTCGACCGGCATCCGCGCGGTTGACCATTGCGTCGAGGGCGTCTGCTCCAACGAATCGACCGAATTCAGCAATGCCTCGTCGCTGCACGGCCTCTCGCTGCTGGCGCGCGGTCTGCCCAGGGTGAAGGCCGATCCCTCGGACATGGCGGCCCGCCTCGACTGCCAGACCGGCTCCTGGCTCTCGATGGCCGGCATCGCCGCCGGGGTCCCGATGGGCGCCAGCCATGGCATCGGCTACGTGCTGGGCGCCGTCTTCGACGTTCCGCATGGCCATACGTCGTGCATCATGCTGCCGTGGGTGATGCGCTGGAACAAACCGGCCAATGCCGACCGCCAGGCCCTGATCGCCAGCGCGATGGGCCATCCCGGCCAGGATGCCGGCGACGTGCTCGACCGGTTCATCCGCGGCCTCGACATGCCGCGCCACCTGTCCGACGTGAAGATCGGCCGCGAGCACTTCGACCGCATCGCCCAGCAGGCGATGGGCACGCCCTGGGTGCCGCGCAACCCGCGCCCGATCCCGACGCCCGCCGAGGTCAAAGAGATCCTGGAACTGGCCGCCTAAGCGCAGTGTGACTGCAGATTCGAGTGCATCCCGCTTTCGCGAAGGGCAACGCCCAGCCGCTCGCCGGGGTGCGGCGTTGGCTTCATTTGTTTCGAATATTTCGTTTATTTCGGTTGTGCGGCTTGACGATGCCGCCGGGACGCAGGGTCGGAACGAGTATGCGATCGAGGGTCAGTCCCATCTCCGGTCGAGGAAGCGTTTCACGTCGTCGGTGAACTGCTGCGGCGCCTGGAGCATCGAGAAGTGGCTGACTTCCGGCTGCAGCAGCAGCCCTGCATTGGGGATCGCCCCCGCCATGAACTCGGTATTCTCCCGCTTGATCGCCTCGTCGTGATCGGCGTCGACGATCCAGGTGTGGACCTTGATGCCGGCGAGATCGGCTGCCGTCCAGTTGGGCTGCGTCGCCCACATCCGGCTGATCTCCTCGACGAACGTCTTGTACTCGCGGGGCGTGGCCGACAGCGCCTCGTACTCCTTCTCGCCGCGCGCGATGAACTCCATGAACACCGGGCTCTTGTTCACGTCCTTGACGCCGCTCGGGTCCGAATTGGCGGCGAAGGCGAAGAGCCGCGACACGCGCTGCGGATGGGACATGGCCATGCTCAGCCCGATGATGGCGCCGTCGCTCCAGCCCACCACTGCGGCCTGCGGCACGCCCAGATGGTCCATCAGTCCCAACACATCAGATGCCATCAGCGCATACCCGTAGGGCCGGGCATCACGCGTGCTGCGCCCGTGGCCGCGGCTGTCCATGACGATCACCCGGTGGGTCTTCACCAGGTCGGGAACCTGGTGGCCCCAGTAGTTCGAGTTGGCCAGGCCGCCGTGCAGCAGAATCACCGGCGGTCCGCTGCCGAAGGAGGCGTACCAGATCGAGACACCGTTGACCGGCGCATGACCGCTGTTCGTGGCGGGAGGTAGCGACGGCGTGGGTGGCAGGGTCATCCAGCGCGGCACCGGTTGGGCCGCGGCGGACGAGACGGCAAAGGCAAACAGGAGGCCGACGAGAAAGGCGCGCATGCCCAAGGATAGCGCCGTCAGCCGGACGGACGCCATCCCCGCCCGATTGCGGATCGTCAGATCCGCCCCTTGCGCCTCGCCACGGCTTCGGAGAGCAGGCAGAGGATCTCCCACATCATCGTGACGCCGACGAGCGCCGTGTTGCCGCTCATGTCGAAGGGCGGCGAGACCTCGACGACGTCGCCGCCGACCAGATCGAGCCCGCGCAGGCCGCGCAGCATGCGCTGGGCCT
>JABMNB010000522.1 GCA_013205335.1 Rhodospirillales bacterium | reverse complement strand
GTGACGAAGAATATCTCCGTCTCAAGGTCCTCACCTGCATGCTGCCCGCCCTATGATCCCCCAAAATCACCCACTCGATTCCCGGAAGAGCCCTTTTTTGTTTCGATACACCGTGCGTCGGAAAAGAGGTCCTTCGACTGCGCCGTCCTACGGACGGCTCCGCTCAGGACGACGGCTTTTTGGGGGGGGTCAACCACACGCCAGCGAATAGATGTGCTGCACCTCGCCAGGCAAAGGCATTGCCTGCCAAGTCCTGCCGGCGTCGCGCGTGCCGAACACCTCGCCATCATAGCGGGCGCCGATATAGACCTGACCCGCATCGGTCGGATGCAGGCCGATCGACATGATGGTGCCGTGCACCTGGACCTTGTCGAAGCGCTGCCAGCTCTCGCCGCCATCCTCGCTGCGATAGAGGCCGCCCTCCTTGCTCGCCGCGGCGACCGAGAGGGCGGAATAGAGCGTGTTGGATTCGACCGGCGAGACGCGGATATCGCGGCCGTACGTGGTGGGCGAGAATCGGCCGACTTCCATGTCCTTCCAGCTGCGGCCCTGGTCGCCGCTGCGGAACAGGCCCATACGGACGGCGAGCCACAGCCCGTCGGGATCGGCCGGATTGATGGTGACGGCATGGCCGTCGAGCATGCCCTCGGCTTCGGTGTCGCTCACGATCCTGCTCTTGAGATGCTCCTGCTCGGCGAGCTTCAGCAGGCCGGCGCTGCAATCGGTCCAGGTCTGCCCGAGATCGATGCTGCGCATGACGCCGTTGATCTCGAGGGCGGCGTAGATTTCATCGTGGCGCCTGGGATGCTGGACCAGCCGCATCACCCGCGAGGCGAAAGGGCCCTTGCAATGCGTGTCGATATCGGGAGTCGGCAGCCGCCGCCATGCGGCGCCGCCATCGTCGCTGCGATAGACGTCGATCGGCGAGGCGCCGGCAAAGATCCTGTTGGGATCGCGCGTATCGACCATGAAGGACCAGACCTCCTTCCCGGCATCGGGGAATGCGGTCCGGCGGAAAGTGGCGCCACGGTCGGTGCTGCGCCACACGCCGTCGTTGGTGCCGGCGAAGACGGTCTCCGGATTTTGCGGATGGACGAAGACGGTGAAGGCCTGGACGGTGCCCAGCACATGCTGCCAGTCACCGCCCGTGGTGGAGCCGCGGCGGAAGATGCCGACGCGGCCGGTGTGGTCGGGCTTCCCGAAATAGCCGGCGACGCCGACATAGATGTTCGACAAATCGGCCATGACGGGACCCTGGATCAGTTCTTCTTGACCAGCGGACACTCGCTGTTGGCCAGGGGGCGGAACGCCTCCTCGCCGGAGATCTTGGAGAGCAGCTTGTAGTAATCCCACGGGCCCTTCGACTCGGAGGGCTTCTTGACCTCGAAGAGATACATGTCGTGCATCTTGCGGCCGTCCTCACGGACGTAGCTCGGCCCGAAGATCGGATCGTCCCACTTGGTGGTCTTCATCGCGGCCATCACCTTCTCGGCATTGTCCGTCCCGGTCGACTTCACCGCGTTCAGATAGGCGAGCGTCGCCGAATAGAAGCCGGCCTGCACGCTGGTCGGCATCTTGCCGTTGAACTTGGCGGCGAAGCGCTTGGAGAAGGCGCGGGTGCGATCGTTGAGATCCCAGTAGAACGCCTCGGTCAGGTTGAGGCCCTGTGCGCGCTCGAGGCCCAGCGAGTGGATGTCGGAGATGAAGACCAGCAGACCCGCAAGCTTCTGGCCGCCCTTGGTGATGCCAAACTCGGACGCCTGCTTGATCGAGTTGATCGTGTCGCCGCCAGCGTTGGCGAGACCTATGATCTGCGCCTTTGAGGCCTGCGCCTGCAGGAGGAAGGAGGAGAAGTCATTGGTGTTGATCGGGTGCTTGACGCCGCCGACCACGGTGCCGCCGGCCGCCTTCACCACGGCGGAAACGTCGCGCTCCAGCGCATAGCCGAAGGCATAGTCGGCGGTGAGGAAGAACCAGGTCTTGCCACCGGCCTTCACGACGGCCGAGCCGGTGCCGTTGGCGAGGGCGGCGGTGTCGTAGACCCAGTGGATCAGATAGGGATTGCAGAGCTTGCCGGTGAGATCCGACGAGGCGGGGTCGGGGGCAATGAAGATTCTCTTCTTGTCGCCGGCCACGCGGGCGGCCGCGATCGACGAGGAGGAGGCGCCGGCGCCCATCACCATGTCGACCTTCTCGTTGTCGTACCAGCGGCCAACCGTGGTCGCCGCGACATCAGCCTTGTTCTGGATGTCGCCGGAGACGAACTCGATCTTCTGGCCGAGCACGGAGCCGCCGAAATCCTCGATCGCCATCTGGACGGCGAGCACCGCGCCCGGGCCGTTGATGTCGGCGTAGAGGCTCGACAGGTCTGTGGCGACGCCGATCTTCAGGGTGTTGTCGGAAAGCTGGGCCGCCGCTGGCAGGGCCCAGGCCGCAAGGCAGAATGCGGCCGTACTGAACAGGTTACGTCTCATGGTTTCTCTCCCTAGGTTTGTTGTTGAGCGAAGCCTAGCAAGCTGCTGGCTTGCCGCAAAGCCGGAGGAGACATCCGATGATCGAGAAAATTCTGGACATCCCGACCCGGGACGGGGCCATGGAAACCTTCATCTGCCATCCGGAGAGGGGCGGGCCCTACCCGCCGGTCCTGTTCCTGATGGACGCGCCGGGCATCCGCGACGAACTCTATGACATGGCGCGCCGGCTCGCGACGGTCGGCTACTACGTGATGCTGCCCAACCTCTATTACCGGGCCGGCACCGATACGAAGTACGGGCCGGACGTGCTGAAGCATGGCAGCGACGAGCACACGCGCATGCGCTCGGTTCGGACCAAAATGACCATCCCGCCGGTCATGGACGACGTCGCCGCGATGATCGCCTTCGCGGATGCCCAGAAGGAATCGAAGAAGGGGCCGGTTGGCACCCATGGCTATTGCATGAGCGGCCCCTATTCGCTGGCGGCGGCCGCGCGCTTTCCGGATCGCATCGCGGCGGCGGCGTCCTTCTATGGCACCTGGCTGGTCAGCGATGCGGTCGAGAGCCCGCATCTGACGCTCGGCAAGGCCCGGGGCGAACTCTACATCTCCTGCGCCGAGCATGACGAACTGGCGCCGCCCGAGATGGTCACGGAACTCAAGGCCCTGTTCGACAAGTCCGGCGCGAAGGGTGAACTCGAGATCCAGCCGACCGTGCATCACGGCTTCGCGTTTCCGCAGCGCTGGTGCTACGACAAGCCCGCTGCCGAACGCCATTGGGAGCGCCTGATCGCGCTCTACCGCCGAAACCTCGGCTGACAAGGAAAGGGGGGCTCATGATGGACGGACAGAACCTGACCCAGATCGAGATCGATCGGCGCGTCTTCGATCTCTACGACGAGTACTGCCATGGCGGCATGGACCGCCGGACCTTCCTGTCGCGTGCCGCCGCGGTAACGGTCGGCGGGCTCGCCATGGCGCAAGCCCTGCTGCCGCGCTACGTCCAGGCCCAGACGATCTCGTTCACCGACGATCGCATCAAGGCGACGTACGTGACCTATCCGTCGCCGGGCGGCACGTCGGGAATGATGCGCGGCTATCTTGTCCAGCCGAAGGGCAACGGTCCGTTCCCGGTGGTCCTGGTCATCCACGAGAATCGCGGGCTCAATCCCTACATTGAGGACGTGGCGCGCCGCGCGGCAACCGAGGGCTTCCTCGCGCTGGCGCCGGACGGGCTCTTTCCCGTCGGCGGCTATCCCGGCAACGATGACGACGGACGCACGCTGCAGGCCAAGCTCGACCAGGGCAAGCTGCGCACCGACATGGTGAACAGCGCCCGCTTCCTGAAGACCCACGCAATGTCGACCGGGAAGCTCGGCGTCACGGGCTTTTGCTGGGGCGGCGGGACGACCAACTTCCTCGCGGCGACACTGGGCGCAGACATGAATGCCGGTGTGCCGTTCTACGGTCCGGCCGCAGAGACAGCGTCGGTGCCGAACATCAAAGCGCCTCTGCTGGTGCAGTACGCAGAGAGCGATGAGCGCATCAACGCGATGTGGCCAGCCTACGAGACGGCGCTGAAGGCCAACGGCGTGCCCTACGAGATGTTCATCTATCCGGGCACGCAGCACGGCTTCCACAACAATTCGACGCCGCGCTACAACGAGGCCCAGGCCAAGATCGCCTGGGACCGCACGATCGCCTTCTTCAAGAAGAACCTGGCCTGATGGCGGGAACTCCAACAAAGACCTCATGCTGAGGAGGCCGCAGAGCGGCCGTCTCGAAGCATGGGACCGAACACCGCGCCCATAGCCCACCCTTCGAGACGCATCGCTGCGCGATGCTCCTCAGGGTGAGGTTATCGGGGCTGTTC
>JABMNB010000521.1 GCA_013205335.1 Rhodospirillales bacterium | reverse complement strand
GCCGAAGATTCGTTGCGGGCCCAATCCTACACGTCGGACGCCAAGCGCGCGGACGTGCTGGCGAAGTCGCGGGACCTTGGCGACTATCTGTCTTCGCTGGGCATGGTCATTACCTTTGCCGACTTCGACAAGAACGGCCGCCAGCGCGTGGCGCAGCTGATCAACAAGTCCAACCAGTTCAACCTGACGACCCGGCGCTATACAGAGGCCGACGTCGAGGCTCTCGAAGGCGACGAATCGGTGTTCACCCTTCAGGTGCGCCTGGAGGACAAGTTCGGCGACCTGGGCATGATCGGTGTCGTGATCTGCCGGACGGCAGAAGACGGCGCCGCATGGGACATCGACACCTGGCTGATGAGCTGCCGTGTCCTTGGACGCTGTGTCGAGCAGGCAATGCTCGACCGCGTGATCCTGGAGGCCCGGAAGAAAGGGGTGGCGACGCTGCTGGGCCGATACGTGCCGACGGCAAAGAACAGCATGGTCGCGGAGCACTACGCCAAGCTGGGCTTTCAATGCCTCGAGACGTCGCCGACGGGAACCACCCACTGGAAAATTCCACTTGCAGACTACGCGCGTCCGAAGCTCCCGATGAAGGTCGCCGGTGAATCGACCGAGCTGTCGCAAGCGGCCGAATAGCTGGCGTTAGGTCGAGCATGGCCCGGTGACGCAACGGGCTGGGCGCGAAGCCCGTGGTTGAGCGCAGTGCCAGCAGTTGCGAACCAGAGGCATTGCGATCCGTGCAGGCGATCAAGGTCGGCTTGCCAGACGATCCGCGCCTACCCGCCCCTGCTTGTCTGGGTGTCCGCCTCACTCAGCAACGCGTTGAGAGCCTCGATTACGAGTTCGCCGTACGCCTCGTTCGTATGCGCAAAATCCTTGAGCTCCTTCTCGCGATCGAGACGATAAGCGCTTGCGGTCAGTATGGATTGCTGGATGGTGCCGGCCGGCTGAGGAATGAAGGTAGCACCGACCGATTTCGCCAACCCTTTCATCGCCATCGTATAGACCCTGTCCAACATCGGGCCGTCTGACAGGGCGGCGTGCCAGCGCCGCGCCACCGGTCCAAGCTTCGGATCGTCGACCTCATCGAGAAGGGTAGCGATCGGATAGGGCTGTCCGACAAGGAACAACGGCGCATTCGAATGGCTTCGGATCAGTCGCGCCAGGCGCATCGCGATCGAACGATCAAGTATGCTCGACAGAAGCGAAGCGAACATCGCCGGCGAGATCAGGGGGCGACCGCGATCGGGCTGAGTGCTGTACTCGGCTCCGAGTTCCGCGGCGGCCGCCGGCCTTAATCCTGAGCCGACCACGCAGAACGCGGAATACTCCGAAATCACGATCTCGCGGCGGCCAGACACCTTCTCGATCAACAGGGTCGACCGGTCATTGTCGGGGGTCAGCGCACCCTCGACCAATTTCACATCTCCGATCGTCTTTCCCGGGCCGCCGAAGAAAGTGACTTGAAGCTGCGGATACCGATCCCTGACCAGCGGCCAGGCCCGGCGTGCGCTCGCGAGATGCGAGTTGCCCAGCACACAAACATGATGCACCATTCTCGTATGAACTCGTCTCCATATCGTGGCAGGCTACCCCACACCCATTGGGTCCGGGGCGTTCTGAATCAGGCGCCAGATACTATCACCAATCTCTACCGGAAGAAATTTACAATCCCGCCGGCGGCTCATGTTGCAACAGCTGGCAGTTGCTTTGCGCAGCATATTGCTCGTCACCTCCGCCGAGCCGGATATCAGGTCATCGATGAAGAGCCCGCACCTTCTCGGTGGCGCCCGGAAGAAGCCTCGCGCTTCGGTTTCGGCCTCTACTCAGCGCGATACGCCAATGTCTACGTCGTGCGTCAACTGATGCAGTTGATGCAGGAGGCCCATGGTGAGATCGAGCCGGCCGATCCGGTCTGGGAGAAAGGCGGACGTTTTTTCGATGCCCAACGCCCGAGCGTTGAACCGGAGGGCCTCGACAGTCCAGAGGACGTTCTGGCGCACAGGAAAGAACACCTTGCCGCGGTGCGCCGCGTCGTCGAGTCCGCCGATGTTTTCATTTTCACATTCGGCCTGACGGAAGCCTGGATTCACAGCGAGACGGGAACGGTCTATCCGACGGCACCCGGCACGATAGCAGGCAGTTACGATCCGGCAGTTCACAGCTTCAAGAACTATTCGTTCAACGAGATCTTCGCTGATTTCTGCCAATTCCGGGAATTCATCAAGTCGCGGAAACCCGAGGCGAAGTTCATCGTGACGGTATCTCCTGTGCCCTTGATGGCGACAGCCACGGACGATCATGTGCTGACCGCCACAACCTACTCGAAGTCCGTCCTGCGTGCCGTTGCCGGTCAGCTGCAGAAGGAGTTCGATGACGTCGACTATTTCCCCAGCTACGAGTTGATCTCGACCCCCTTCTCGCGTGGCGCCTTCTACGAGAAAAATCTTCGGGACGTGACCGCCGAGGGTGTCGCCACTGCCATGCACCACTTCATCCAGCAGCATTCGCTAAAGCAGGTCGCTCCTGTTCACGCCCCCGTCGCCGCCGAGCAGATCACGATGGAGAAAGAAGACGACGTGGTGTGCGAAGAGGAATTGCTCGCCGCCTTCGCGACATAAGAAACAGAGCGTCTAGACTTGAGAAGGAATCCCAAGGGGATTCCTCTGGATGGGCTGATTTTCTTCTCGCGCGTGACCTCGATGTCCGACGCTTCAGGAAGCCAGCTCCGACCAAGAAATTGCCTCCTGCCCATCTTCACGAGCCGTGCGCCAAGACGCGCGCGAAGAGTGACAGCTGCCCTTCAATGCGGCCAAGCTGGATAATGAAGCACCCGACGCAGTATGACTGGAGTGCGACCGCAGCCTCGAACGTCAGGGAACACTACCGAATAGTCATTTGGCCGACGCCGGTCGAACTGGCACTTGGTTGGCTCAAAGGCTCCACTTCCTAGCTCGGTGACCAAGCTCATGTCCCGCCTCAAGACGGCCTACGCCCTTCTCTCGCTGCTTCTGTCCTTCGCTTTGCCTGCCATGGCGCAGGGCCAGAACCAGCCCCCTCAAGCGCCCCCGCTCGAGCAACGTCGCACCACTGCATTGCAGCTCGCGCTCGAACGTCCATTCCCCAAGCCCGCCTGCCCGACCGAGGCGGATCCCGGAAACGGCTGTATCTGGGGAAAGTTGGGTTATGCGATCGCCGCGCTGTCGCTCGCCCGCAGCAATGCCGAAGTAAAGGCCGGAAATACGGCGGTTCGGGAAGCGCTCGCCACCATCAACGGGTTGCCGCAGGACATGGCCGTTCGCGCTCGCACCCCTAGAACCAACAAGAAGGTGCAGCCAACGGACCGGCTCGTATTCTTCACCGCCGGTCTCATCGAGCGCCTGTATTTCCAGTTCGGCGACAAGTCGCCGAACCCCGGGCGGCTCGACCCGGCCAATATGCGTGAGATCGAGACCCTCATGTGGGATCACGCGCGCCATGCGTGCCGCGTGAGGGAAGCCGATCCGACAAGGACCTGGCACTATCCGGGGAGTGAAAATATCGGCCTCTTCCACAGCACGACCTGCTGGGGCATGGCGGAGATCCTGTCCGCCAATCCAACCTGTTCGCCGTGCACCTACGACGACGGTTCCACGCTTCAGCAGCAGCTCCACGCCTGGACAAACTACCTGTCCCAGTACATTCGACAACGGGCCCGGTATGGCGGTCTCGTCGAGTTCTTCTCGCCCACCTACTACAAGTACACTCTTCAGAACTTCTACAACCTTGCGGACTTCTCTTCCGATTCGGAGTTGCGACGCCTGGCGAGCTCGTTCCTCGATGTCTTGTGGGCCGAATGGGCACAGGAGCAGGTCGGTGGCTGGCACGGTGGAAGCAAGTCCAGGGCATACGATACGGAAATCGAGAACCAGTCGGTCGGAAGACAGCTCGGCTGGCTATACTTCGGACTGGGAAACAGCGAAGTACCCGGCCTGATGGTCTCCATGGCGGCGAGCCCCTACCAGCCTCCCCCGATCGTGGGCAAGATTGCGAGCAACGCCGCCAAACGCACCGGTTATGTCGTCCAGGCACAAGCCGGCGGCCTGGTGACGCCGACCTCGGCCAGACGAGAGATCGACGGCGCCGCCGGCGGCGTTGTCCGCTATGCCTATGTCACGTCTTCCTTTGTCCTGGCGCTGTCGGAAGTGCCAAGGATTTCGTGGGAGCGATGGATCCCGTTCGCCCGCCAGAATCAATGGGGCGGCCTTACCCTGATCGGTCCGGGCCCGCCACAATATGTCTTTGCCCGCCCCCTGTTGAGCGGCAAGAACCGAAGCTCCTACAACGATCTCTGGGGCGTCCAGAGCTATGGTACCCAGATCGTCCAGAAGATTCCGGCTCCTCTGAGCCGCAACGCGGGCCGCATGGCCGTATGGCTGAGCAATGACCTCAAGACGGAGCGGGATGGCGAATGGACCATCACCACCTGGGGCGACAGTTACGTTGCCTTCCGTCCGGCATTTGGCGACATCGACAGGAATAGTGCCGCCGACAAGCTGGTCATGAACGACGACACCGCGCCGGTGATCATCCAGGCCGCGTTGAAATCGGAGTTTTCGGATCTCGCCGCATTCAAGTCCGCCCTCCGCTCGGCCACGCTGGAGGTTCGGAATGAATTCATCCGCTTCCGAGGCCTCGGGAAGGCGGGCACACTCACCTTCTTCTACAAGTCCGATCGCGTTCCCGAGATCGATGGCAAACCGCTGGACTTCTCTCCGCCGTTTTCCTTCGACAGCCCGTTCCTCAAGGCCAGGTGGGGCGAAGGCGTGGTGACGATCAGATACGGACAACAGGAATTGATACGGGACTTTCGCTGAACGCTTCAGCCAGCATTCATACGACTACTTCTTGGCGAATGCTCGTATGCCGGCCCGGTCCAACACCATTCCCAGGAACAAGGTGATCAGTGTCCATTCGATGAGGTAGGCCCGATCGAGCGAGTTGTGCGGATAATGGCCGTAAATGCCGACGCGGAACCACTCGATGCCATGCGTCAAAGGATTGGCAATCATCCACGCCCTCAGCCAGAGGGGTTGAAGATCGACGATCAGGAATACGCCGGACAGGAACACAAGCCCGCGCGTCGCCATCCTGTAGATGAAGATCCAGAGGCGGAAATATCGAGCGATCACATTGTTGATCATCCCGATCCCCATTCCCATCACGATCAGAAGAAGAAGGGGCGTGATCGATGTCACGATGGAGTCCGGCCGCGCCTGATCGATGCCGTACAGCCACATGCCGACGAATATCGCCACGATCATCGTAATCCATACGATCGAGTTGAGCAGAGTGGTAGCGATGGTAATGTCCAGAGACGTCAAACCTGGGAGACGCGAGGCTCGGCCACCGGCTGCTCGGGCTCTGCCAGAAATATTGAGAAAAAGGTAAAAGGGCAAAAACCCGGTTGCCATGAACAGAAACAACGACGTGCCGAAACTCGTCGTGCCCATCCGAAACAAGCCTCGAATGACGTACAGTAACAAAATCAGAATTACCGGTTCTAGGAGCGAGATGATGAAAGAAACACGGCCGCCGCGGCCGTAACTTGACAGAACCTGGCCCATCGTGATCCAGATCAGATTCCACCAGTTCGATACCGCTATTGTGGTATTCCGTGCTATAGCGATCATGGCATCCTGGATCTGTTGAGCTGGCTGGGCATTTTGCCCCCTCCTCCCAATCGAGCGAAGCGAAAGAACGAGAGATGTATATCTTCTTCTACATCTTTGAGTTGGTCTCCAACCATGTCCTTTGGACAATGCTCAGTGTGTTCGTCGTCGGCACGACCCTCGCCATCATGTGGAAGTTCGACCGCTAGCCCGCGCGGTCTCGCCTCTCAGGTAAGATGTTCCTTGATGGATCGGCTGACGAGAAGGGCGATCGTCCACAAGAAGAGGCAGGCGATCGCGACCGTCAGGGTCGCGACCAGTCGATTCGGATAGGTCGAAGTCTGCGGAAGCGCCGGATGAATGAATGGCGTGATATAGAGGCGTTTGGTCACGGAATTGGCACGCGCCTGCTCAAGGGATTGCATGGTTGACGTCAGCATACCCTGTGCAAACTGCCTCTCCAGATCCAGAGCCTCGTATCTTGCCACGATCGGAGATATGCCGGCCCCCGACGTTTGGTTGGAAACCTGCGCCTCGATCGCCTTCAGTTGTTCCTCGGTCGCCTTGATGCGCGTGTCCAAGGTTCGCATCGGAGCTGCATTGGCGGAAAGCCCCTGCTTGCTAAGTGCGGCCTTGTCGGTCTGAAGTTGGGTCAGCAACCCTCGGACAGTGCCTGCCAGGGCCGCGTTCGACGCGACCACGTTGCTCATGGGCTCGATCAGCCCTTCCTTCTCGCGATACTTCGCGAGATCCTCCCGTATCTGCCTGAGTCGATCCTCCGAACGCTTCACTTCTGCCTCCGAGAAGCGGACTGCCTCCCGCAGCGGCCGCTGCGCCACTTCGTTGATCATCGCGTCGGCGGATGACAGCAAGGTCCTTGCGACCAGGTAGGAGTCCTCGGGCGTGAAGGCGCGCACCCTGGCGATCGCAATACCAGTTACGGTGTCGAAGGTCGCCGTAACCACGTTGTTTTTCCAGTAC
Source organism: Rhodospirillales bacterium (assembly GCA_013205335.1). GTDB lineage: Bacteria > Pseudomonadota > Alphaproteobacteria > Reyranellales > Reyranellaceae > Reyranella. Next base: position 5,094 of record JABMNB010000521.1, on the reverse strand, counting down.
TTCGCAAAGTCCTCGACCGAACGAGACGTATCGATCCGCGACCAGAAGTCGATGAAGGGCCGCGAATAGATCTGTCGCAGGTCGATCTTGCCTTGGAGATCGTGAACGGCCTGCAAGCTGGTCATGTACTCGGTGACCATGTAGTTTTCGTTCGAGTTCGATGCCGTCGACACTCCAAGTGAGGCAATGATGCCGGCGGTAGCGGTCGACGTGCTGACGGTGCCATTGGTGTCGCGAACGGCGAACCTGAACTCGACCACATACTCCGGTGAGGCATATCCGAAGTAGTAGACGGCTGCCAGCAGCGCCGGCAGCAACACACACACGGCAAACGACAGGAGGCCGCCGATCGACCGCCCCCGTCTTTTGCGTTGCGGAAGCTCCACCGCCCATGACTCGGCAACTGTTGCCATCGACTCGACGCGCAGGGCTGTCGGGGGGGGGTGTCGTTCGGATGTCCTAAGGTCGGGCGCAGCGCCAGCTGTGACTGCCCTCTCCTCCCGAACCCCGGAAGAAGCCTGCACCTCGCCCGCGACATCACTGCCGCTCTCCGGCGCCTGCGGCAACGGCTCCCGTCCGCCCTTGCGAGGCTTTGCCTCAGCCGCGGGCTCGGGGCTGATCGCATCCAGTAGCGAAAGATGAAGGGGCTTCTTTATGTTCGCCATGGCTTCTTCAAGAACTTCCGATGCTGAAAGCGCTTTCTGGAAGGCTACCGTCCATTCTGCATTTATACTTCAGGTTGGACACCGTTGACAGGCTTTCCGAGGCTGTCGGCTGACCCTCCCGCCCACCACCGCTTCAACTGGCCGCGAGTTGCCGGAAGATCCGCAGTTCAGACAACGCAGCCCTGGTGATCGTAAATCCTGCGGCGGTCTCCATGGCGGCCTGCCGCATCTCCCAACGGACGTCGGCGCTCATGGAAACGAAGGTATCGACCGCCTTCAGGATTTCGTCGTCAGACCGCGTATCGACGACAAAGGCGTTCCGTCCGTGCAACGCATATTCGGCACTTCCGCCGAGCACGGGAACGACCGGGATACAGCCGCAAGCCATACCCTCCAGTCCGGTACGGCCGAAGGCCTGATAGTCGGACAAGTCGAGAAACAGATCCGTATGACGCAACAATTCCGGCACTTCGGAGCGCCTCAACAAGCCCCAATTCTTGACGTTCGGCGGCAACTCTATGCCCGCCGTCCCAAGCTCCTCTTCGCTGACGCCAAAGACCTGCATGGAGACGTTGGGATACTTCTTGGCAATCTCTTTCAGAGTCCGGATGGTCCTCGCCGGCGCGCGCCGAAGCGTAGCGGGACGGATCATTGCAGCAACCACGAGAGCGGGATTGCGATGCTTGAGGTCGGGGTAGAAAACGTCGTGATCGATTGAAGGCGTGACCTTAGACACCTTGATCCCATGATTTGCATAGACGATGTCACACAGCCAGTTCGTCTTCGCAAACAGCATGGCGTCCTTCAGTATCGTGTAGGACTGGCCGGCCTTGATCCAGCGCTCGCTGCTGGCCGGATAGAAAAGAGGTTCGTAGTCCTGGACATAGTAGGCAAATTTGGGGAGCGTCGTGGGTTCGCCCTTCATCATTTCGGCGCGCGCGTTGGCGACGTCGAAGACCGATGCGTTGGTTGTGGCGACCACGATCCGACATGAGGCGAAATGCTGGGCGAGCCCGGCACCGTCGGCATAGGAGAGGACCTGAATCTTCAGGGCCTCGAGTTCCGGATAGCTCGCAAGGAATTTGCCGTAGTTGGGCACATTGACGGCCAGGCACACATCGACCCCCAACCTCGCCAGCCCCATCGCCTCCTGGGCGACGGAGTTGGATCCACCTCCGCCACCTCCGGACGGCACTACGAACATGACACTGAGGGATTCCATGATGATTGCCGCTCCCAAGACAGGTTTGCAGTCCGCCTTCGGCCCCTGTGATCAAACGACGGTGGCGCTGACCGAGGCCGACTTGTCGACCTTCCCGGCCGGCCGCGCGGTCTGCTTGACTGACCCGCCGTGCAACCGCACACGCAACTTCTTGCGAAGCTCCGTCAGCGACGTCAATTCCGCCATCTCGCGCTGAACCGCCTTCATGTCGACCTCTGGATGCTTCAGCGCCAGCTGGGCGGTCCCCCGCTTGGAAAGTTCAGCCCGGCGCGCGCTTCCGAAGCTCGCGGATTTGACGTGGTAAATATAGACGTGGTCGGCGACAACCAGCGTATAGCCCGCCTTCCTCACACGAAGGCACAGGTCGTTTTCCTCCCCGTAGCCCATGGGGAACGCGACTTCGTCAAGGTATCCGACCTGCTCGATCACCTCGCGCTTCATGAGCGTGCAAAAGCCGTTGAGCAGGGTCGCTTCGGGAAACTGCTTGGGCGACAGGATGTTGACCAGCCGCGAAACATCCTCGGGCCGAACTCCCTCCGGCAACGGATTGCTGCTCCAGCCGCCCTTCACGTCATGCAGTTCCGGCACGGACTGCCATGAGGCCGCATTCGAAACCGGTCCGATCATCGCCGCCTTGGGATGGGCTTCCACGGCCTCGAACATTCCTTCCAGCCAGCCGGGGGTAACGATCGTGTCACTATTCAGCAACACGACCCATTCGGCAGAGGAACGGCTCATGCCGATGTTCGCCGACTTCGTGTATCCGAGATTCTCTTCGTTCTCGATCAGTCGGATCCAGGGCTTGCCTCGTACATACGACCGCAGCTGCATCCGTGTCGTATCGCCCGACTTGTCGTCGATGATGGTGACCGTGTGCGGAACCGAAGTGTTCCAGGCGATCGATTCGAGGCAGTCCAGCGTCTCCTCGACGGCGTTGTAGACGCAAATCACGATATCGACCGAGAACTTCGAACCAGGCAACCATGTCCAGCTGACCGGCCCGTCCTCTCCGGCGGTCGAACGAAGGGCCTCTGCCTGAATGGGTTGCGTCGACTGCCAGTGCTCGAGGCCTTTCAGTTGCGCCAGCTGCCCGGCAATGTTCGCATCCTCCATCATGACTTTATGAGGCTGAGGCCCGGCATTCTCCGCCACGGCTGCTCCGCTGCCCAGATAAACGTCGCCAATGGCGATATCGACAAAGTCGGCGAACTCGAAGATCAAGACAAGGCTGTGGCCGGCGTCGTGCAACGTTTCCCTGGCTTTCGCCTCCAGAATCTGGCGATGGTCGTTCCGGAGCGGGAGCGTGTGGTATTCGCCGATACGCCCGACCCTGACGTTCTTGCGGATCGTGAACAGCCGCCTGACGTCGAACTCATGCTTGTCTGGAGCAATCCGTCGACGCTCGGCGACGATGATCTGCTGGATGACCAGGGCTTTCCGCTCGCCGGCCGCCTCCACAAGCTCGGCCGAACGCGCGCAGAAGCCGAGCTGCCGTGGCGACGCTGCCAGGATCTGGAGCGAGTCCAAGCCTGCCTCCAGACGCAAGTTGGGTCCAGCGATCTCGCCATGTAGCGCCAGGGCGGGGACGCTGGAATGGTCGCGCCCATCCTTCAGTCCGCGCGGCGCGATCTCGGTGAGCCTCGCTTCGACGGCGGAGCACGGCGACTTGGCGGCCAGGAGCCATTCATCCGTGATTTCGGTGCGGCGCGTCGCCAAGGCGAGCTTGAGCCTGCCCGACCAGTGCTCGAAACGTCCGTTCACGACGGCGTTCGAGTCGAGCGGCACCTGTCGCGGCTTGAATTCCTGGCCGATCGCCTCGCCTGCGGGGCCGGCCGCGACAAAGGCCAACTGAACGTTGCTGCCCTGCCCGTCCCGAAGGATCAGGGCAATTCCCTGTTGCCCCGCCTCGAGCTTCGCCGGCAGTCGGAGGTGAGCCGTACGACGGAGCCACTTCGACCAAAGAATGACGGTTGTCCGTGCTCCCGGAATGATCTTGCCCGAGGAATTGGTGAGGGCAACCTCCACTTCCGTGCGAGCGTCAGCCCGCCCGACGACCACGACGTCCACGAATTGCTGCGCGGAGAATCCTTCGATCCGTTGGGCGATGGACACAATGTGGTTTGCCGGTGACTTGCCGAACACCACCGCCAGACAAGGCGTCGCAAACGGTCGCTCTCGCGTCGGTGACTCACGCTTGATCGTCACGCCGGGCGGTGCGGTTACGCTCCAGTGGGCCGGCTCGTCTTCCTTCCATTTCTCGAAATCCGCATTGACCAATACGTTGGAGACGGTCGGGCTGGCCGCTGGCGGCGGTTCTGCCGCGGGCTCGATCTTGACTTTCGTGACCTCGGTGGTGCCGGCGGATACGACCAATGGCGGCTCGACGACCCCATGGGCCTCATCGTGCAGTCCGTCGCCGCCAGCCGCCGGCGCGGTGCGACGGAAGCCCGTAACCAATTTCGCGGCGAAGCTCTTGGCCGAGGCCAGAACCCTGGTCGCGACAACGGGATCCTCGATGCGACAAAATTCGATTTCGACCTTGCCCGCGCCGGAGAACCGCAGCGACAAATAGCGCTGCCCCTGGGGAGCAGCGCCACTTGGCTTCAGCGGGACAGCGAACTCGTGCCAGTCACGGTTCAAGGGAACGGCACCGATCAACCGGCGGTCCACTTTCCGCTGCTCGTCATTGCCATTGAACAAGGCAATCGAATCCAGCTGCAGCTTCGGCCCCTCGCCCTGCACTCCCCTCAGGCGAACCCTTACCGCTTTGCCGCCGCCGTCTACCGCTGCTTGATCCAGCGCATGCCACAACCGCACTTGCTCGGGCGGCGTGGTGAGCAGCAGTCGAACACCCCTTTCCGATCGCGGCTCCAGCGGCTCGACCGTAATCTGCATCGGCTGACCGCGGCTCACATGCGTGAGGAACCACTCCCTGCAGAACCGGAAGCCGCTCCTCGGATTCACAACGCTTGCAGATACCCAGTTCTCGAACGTCGAGTTGAAAAGATGCCCGCCGCCGGCGTCGCCCAGCATTCTCTGCCCCGCAGTTCCTAGAGACACTTAGACTTTTAGCAATAAGCGTACCGGCACAAAAGGCGGCAACAGCCGCCAAACCACCGACTGCCATTCCGCCCTTGGCGGGCTAAAGCCGTCTATCGCTTGTAAAGGCATTATACGGGGATGTCCCGCTCTTTGTTGAAAATCGCT
>JABMNB010000520.1 GCA_013205335.1 Rhodospirillales bacterium | reverse complement strand
TCCTGGCGCATGATGTTCTGGATGGTTTTGACAGCGTTACGCACGGACATGGACTGTACCGACTAGGGGTGGAAGCGTTCGATGACTGCCCGGGCGTGATCGCCCACCGGGGAGGGCGAAAAGGGCCAAGTGGCGAGCCACTCCCTATAGCTGATCGACTGGAAGGAAACCTCGGCCTCCCGCACCGCTGCGGCAAATCGTTGGATCTCCTCGCGATGACGGCCGAAGGATGCCTCGGGAATGGGGCTGCCTTTGAGGGAGGCGGGCTCCGCGAACAGATAGACCAGGACCGGCGCCTTGCCCTTGCGGCGGCCGTCGGTGACGAGGCCGAAGGCGTGTTTCACCAGCTGCGCCGCGTCCAGGAAGTCGAACGTCTGCTGTCCGGACGTCAAGGCATCGCGCATCGCCTCGTAGGGCTTCATCTCCATGCCCCAGACGGGCCGACTGTAGGCGGTCGAGAAGTTCGGCTTCTTGCTGTCCCGATAGGGCTCGAAACGCTTGGATTCCACGCCGACCAGCTGATCGCCGGTTTCGACGATGGCATCGAGCCAGGGGTGTCTCCCGCCGCGCCACGGAAAGCGCGGGCAGTATTCGACATCGACCAGAGAGGTTGCCACGTGCGGCTTCATGCCGGGCAGGGGCGGCAGCTCGTCCGGACGGTCGACGAACCAGCCAAAAGTATTGCAGGCCAGCGCCGCCGAACTTTCCGGGTTGGCGAATTTTCCGCTGTCTATCTCGTCGCCGCCGGCCTTGGCGAGGCGGGCGAGGATGTGCGCCGCGGGCACACCGGGCAGGAAATCTTCGTGCATGGGCTAGGCGCTCTCCTGGTACAGCGCGGTCTGCATCTCTCGCACCGCCTGCTCGAAGCCCTGGCGGTCGCCGAAGGCCCGTATCAACTGCACGGGCGTGCCCATGGCGGTGAAAGGCGTGATCTTCAGCACGTTGGCATCGTCGAGATTGAGGACGCCCTCGTCGGCATATTTGGCGAGCAACGCATCGAGCACGGCTCGGGCCTGCCCGCCGTACCGGGTGAAGACGTCCCGCTTCTTGACGTTGTCGGCCCGTTCGCGGCGCGTCAGTGGCTTACGATCGAAGGCGACATGGCAGATGAGGTCGAAGGGGTCGAGGTCTTTACCCAGTTCGTCTGCGATGGGATCGAGAGGAAGGCCCTCGGCGGCCAGTTCATCGAGAATTGCCTGCTTCCGCTCGGCGGCCTTCCAGCGCTTCAGGAAGTCGTCGAGGCTGGCAAAGCGCTTGCGCAAGGCCGCCTTCGTGAAATCCCGGAGGCTCTCGGTGACCAACTTCCCGTTCTCGTCGAGATACTCGACACGCTCGGCGACGATGGTGGCGCCGACCCCATCGACGTAGATCTTCTTGCGGGGCTCTCCGTCACCAGGGGGAATGGTAATGTCGGGTGGGCCATCGACAATGGTCTCGCCGTCGCTGGGCTCGCCGGGCGAGGCGTCGTCGCTATCATTGGGCGGCGGGACGTCATCTGGCGGGGCGACAGTGTCGTCCGGGCCTGGTTCGTAGATCTGGACCGGCTCGCCATCGAAGTCGGGGTCGGCAAAGTGGCTGGTGGCGCCGCGGAAGTCGATCACCGAGAAATAGAACTTTTTGGTGTCCTCGTGGACGCGGGTGCCGCGACCGACGATCTGCTTGAATTCAGTCATCGAGCCGACCTCGCGGTCTAGCACGATCAGCCGGCAGGTCTGGGCGTCGACGCCCGTCGAGAGAAGGCGAGAAGTCGTAACGAGTACCGGGTACTTGGCCTCCGGATCGATAAAGTTGCCGAGCTGCTCTTGGCCCTCTTTATCATTGCCGGTGATGCGCATGACGTAACGGTGGTTCTCGGCGACGAGGTCTGCGTTCTCGTTGATTAGTGCTTGGCGCATCCGGGCGGCATGCTCCTGGTCGACGCAGAACACGATGGTCTTCTGAAAGCGGTCGCCAGTCTCTTTGAGAAACGCGGTGATCTTTTGGGCGACAAGTTTCGTACGGTCGTCGAGGACCAAGGTCCGGTCGAAGTCCTTGACGTTGTAGATGCGGTCTTCGACTTCCTCCCCATCACGGTCGACCTGGCCCTTCTCCGGCCGGTAACCTCCGACGTCGCGGTCTATGTGAACCTTCACCACCTTGTAGGGAGCCAGGAAGCCGTCCCGGATGCCCTGCTTGAGGGAGTAGGAGAATACGGGATCGCCGAAGTAGGCGATGTTCGAGACGTACTTCGTCTCCTTGGGGGTTGCCGTTAGCCCGATCTGGGTGGCCGCCGAAAAGTGGTCGAGGATTTCCCGCCACGCGGCGTCCTCGGCAGCGCTGCCACGATGACACTCGTCGATTACGATGAGGTCGAAAAAGCCTGGCGAGAATTCGCGGAATAGCTTCTGCCGTTCCTCCGGGCCGGTGATGGCCTGGTAGAGGCCAAGATAGATTTCGTAGGACTTGTTGACCTGACGCTCCGTGTCGATGGCCGTCGTCAGCTCGGTTCGCGTGCCATCTGCCTTCTCGATTGTCCCGGACCGGGCGCTCAGCTTGGCCATGACGCCGCCGAACGGACGGAAGTCGTTGACCATGGTCTGGTCGATCAGGACGTTGCGATCGGCCAGGAACAGGATCCGCTTCTTGCGGCCCGCCTTCCACAGCCGCCAGATGATCTGGAACGCGGTGTAGGTCTTTCCCGTGCCGGTCGCCATCACCAAGAGGATGCGGTTCTGGCCTTTGGCGATCGCTTCCATGGCGGCGTTGACCGCATTGACCTGATAGTAGCGGGGCGCCTTTCCGCTTCCATCATCGTAGTAGTCCTGCAGGACGATCTTCTCTGCCTCGGCATCGAGGCCCTTCCAGGTGCGATACCGCGCCCAGAGGTCGACGGGTGAGGGGAACGCGTCCAGCCCTAGCGATGTCTCGAGCGAAGCGCTCTTCCCGGTGCGATCGTGGAATACAAAGCCGTCGCCGTTCGACGAGAATACGAACGGAATGTCCAGCGTGGCCGCATATTCCAGTCCCTGCTGCATGCCGTCGCCGACGCTGTGGGAGTTGTCCTTGGCCTCGATCAGCGCCAGAGGGATATTAGGCTTGATGTACAAGATGTAATCGGCGCGCTTGGCCTGGCCGCGGCTGACCAGCTTCCCGCGCACGATGATACGGCCCTTGGTGAAGCTCACTTCTTCGCGGATCTGCAGCAGCTCGTCCCAGCCAGCGTTGCGCAGGGCTGGCGTGATGAACTTCGTGCAGATGTCGCGTTCGCTTAGGGCCTTTTTATCCATTGTATCCAACGGACCGCGCATGGAGGGAAGTTAATCTGGGGCGCCTCGTAAGAGTTCGTCATTCCGAGGCTGTCCCTTGCTGCGATTATCCCAAGAGTGCACTCAGCTTGATATCACTACTTATCGTAGGTGGCCGAGTCGATGTTGAAGAAGCTGGTTAGAAGCGGGTTCACGTGAAAGATGCTCCGGAAATCCTTGCGGAAGCCGGCGCGTCCTTTGACTTTCGTCATCGCCTGGCCACCTGCAGCCTGAACGATAAAGTCTGCGACCTCTAAGGCTTCAGTCGCGGATTTTGGCATCAGACCATGATGAACCTTGAGCGGCGACCCGTTGACTTCGATCGATGTAGGGCCGAAGTATTTTTGGAGGAGTGGGTCGCCCCGCTCCGAGGCTTCATGGATGAGCGCCACCTCGACCGGCGTCGGGCGGACGTGAGAGGCAAGCTCTGCCCATCGCTTTCGCAGTGCGCCTGGAATGACTTCAAGGGGAACCGTTTGGGGTGGCAGCTGCGTTCTGCATGTCATTGTGACAGCGAATCGGCCAAACTTACCTTCCCTGAAGAACTGATTCAAAGCGCTCAACTGTTGTGAAGTAGGATCTCGCAAGTCTGCAGCATGCAGCGGAGTATCTGCGCCCAGGAAAAAATCATCCTTAAGCTTTCGCCATGGTTGTCGCAGGTGCTCGTCCATAGCCGCGGCGGGTATGGCGCAGCCGCCGAACCCAAAGACCGGATAATTTGGATCACACATGTTTTCGTGGCCGGTCTCGTCGATGAAGAACATAAGGCAGTGAGGGTGTACCTGAAGGCGAGTCACGAGATCACTGGATCGTTCAGGCGCCGGACAACAATGCGACCTCGGAGAGGAACGATCAGGTCGTAATGATCCGCTTGCGTGACTTCGACAATCTGTCGAGGTCGATAGGCCACGACATTGATGCCGTCGCGGTGCCGCAGGCTATCGTACAGGATGCCTGCGTGGCCGGCGGCATGAGTTGCCTCGCCGAATTTTTGTGAGGCTAAGTATGACGATCTATCATAAAGGTCCGGCCAGGTCTTCCGCTGTCCACGTAGATCGACGAAGTCTTCGCCTATGAGTCGAGACGAATAGCAGCGGAACGTCCGACGAGCCTCGTCGCGACCGCGTGCTACCATCTCTCTGCGGAGATGGTGCGCCACTTCGGCAACAGCAGTGCTGATGGATATTGCTGCATACCAGGCGCCAAGATGCGGACCGCTGAAACGATGGCCATCGGGGGCTGCATGGAGGAAGGCAGCCATGACGATGCTGGCATTGGGTACGCCGAAGACCCACTCAGATTGGGGGAGGCGGGCCAGGCGCTCCGACACGAGCCTATCGTTCGTCCAGCCTTCGAGTTCCATCACCGCCTGAAGGTCAGAGGCGGTGGTGACAGTGTCGAAAGCACCGATTGGCGGGAAGCGCGAGGGAATGAGGCGCCATGTTGGGAATGGCGCCTCGGCGGCATGTTGGCTGATCACACGAAAACAATGTCCTCATCGGTCATCGGTGGCGTCTCATGGTCGGCAGCGTTTGGCGGCATGAACAGGCCTCCGCGGGCAGCATCCAGAAAACGGCGCACAGCCATGATGCCGTCCTGGGAGCCGCTGACGATGAGAGCGATCGGCGGCTGCCCCGCGAATGGGAGGGCGTGGTGGGGGCCGCGTAGCCACTCGATGCCTTCGCGCTCCGTCGAAAAAAGGATGAGCAGCGCCTTGTGGATGCCAAGGACTGCCGAGATGCGGACCAGTGTATCGGCAGGGAGGGTAATGTCTGTATGTCCGCGTGCGGCCTTAACCCAGCCGTAGTAGGTCGAACGTGAGGGCATGCCTAGTAATAGCAGGCGCTCTTCTTCTGATAGCTCCCACAGGTCGGCAATGGCGAGAAACGTCCGCATCCCGGGGCCGCTAAGGCGACGTCGGTTTGCAGACCCGAACCGCGAAGCGTCCAGAGAGAAGGGCGATGATGCCGTCTGTAGTGCTGAAGCGAAGGGGGTTTGCTCCATGATTGGGTCTCCGTTAGGAGCATTAACGTAAGTCCAAATCAGGACATGTCAACCATAAATGGACTCGCCGCGTGGACCACGTGAAATGTGTGCGCCAGAACGCCGGCGACCGTGATGCCTGTGGTGAGCAGACTACCCTTTCGCTTTTCACTCAGCGGGGTGCGCTCTAGCATTTCGTTGCTCCGACCAAGCGACGGGGAACGGCCCCATCGCCTCCGCCAGCGTCGGCCCCGTAGTGGCGCGCCCATTTAGGATCGCCTCCACCGTCGCCGGCGCCAGCAGCGTCAGCCGTAGCACTCGGCTCACGTAAGACGGGTTGATCTTCTCCGCCTTGGCGATCTCCTTGATCGTCGCGTACCGACCGGTCTCCAGCATTTTCTGCCACCGGAACGCGCGGGCGACGGCCTTGACCAGGGTACTGTCGATATACGGCGCCGCGGGCGGCATGGGCGCACCGTCCGGCGCCAGGACCAGCTTCCGACCGCCGCGCTTGCGCACGGCGAAGGGCACCTTGATGGTGACGACGGCGGGTTCTTGCCGCGGCATCAGGCAGCCCTCCGCAGGTCCCCGAGCTGCTGAACCATGTGTCCGAGACCCTGCGTCCGCAGCCGCAGCTCGAGCCCGTCGGGCTTGAGGTCGATCCGCTGGACCAGCAGCTGGACGATGCGGGCCTGCTCGGCGGGGAAGAGCTCCTCCCAGAGTGGATCGAGCCGCTCCAGAGCCTCTCGCACCAGTCCTTCCGACAGTCCGTCGGCTTGGGGCTCGGCAGCCCGCCAGGTCGCCATCACGATTTCAGGGGTGCGCAGCAGGGCGCGCAGCTGGTCGATGACTGCGGCCTCGATGGCGGCCGCCGAGACCCGCCGGATGGGGGAAGGCTGAACCTCGCCCTTCAGGGCGGCCTGGCAGACATAGTAGCGATAGAGCTTGCCGTGCTTGCGGGTGTGCGTCGGGCTCATGGCGCGGCCTGTAGGGCCGAACAGCAGCCCCTTGAGGAGTGCGGGAGTAGCGGCCCGAGCCCGGCTGCCCCGGACCCGGGGGCTCTCCTGCAGGATCGACCGCACCTTGTCCCAGAGGGCCTGGCTGATGATCGGTGCATGCTCGCCGGCATAAGCAGCACCCTTGTGAACGGCGAGGCCGATATACACGCGGTTGCGCAGGATCCGGTAGAGACTGCCCTTATCGATGACGCGCCCGCGGTGGCTACGGACGTCCTCCACCTTGAGCTGCCGGGCGAGCACCGTCGCAGAGCCGACCTTGAGGAACCGCTCGAAGATCTTCCGGATGACCGCCGCCTCGAGTTCGTGGATCACCAGCTTTCGGTTCTCGACCCGGTAGCCCATGGGCACGAACCCACCCATCCACATGCCGCGCCGGCGCGAGGCAGCGACCTTGTCGCGAATGCGCTCACCGATGACCTCGCGCTCGAACTGGGCAAAGGACAGCAGCACGTTCAGGGTCAACCGGCCCATGCTGGTGGTCGTGTTGAAGGACTGGGTGACGGACACGAAGGTGACGCCATGTCGGTCGAACACCTCGACCAGCCGGGCGAAGTCCATCAGGGAGCGGCTGAGGCGATCGATCTTGTAGACGACCACCACATCGACCCGGCCCGCCTCGATATCGGCCATCAACCGCCGCAGCGCCGGCCGCTCCAGCGTACCGCCCGAGAAGCCGCCGTCATCGTACTGGTCGGCC